>JAIOYD010000008.1 GCA_021741285.1 Rickettsiaceae bacterium
AAATCTGAGTTTTTGATACCATGGCACCAAAATTTTACGTCCTTGGCAAGGGATATATACAAAAAATAAAGATGCGACCATTTATTTTAAAAATTCCTGAAATTACGTCAGAAATTTAGAATTTTGACGCAGAGACTAGGAAATGCTGGTGGTGATGCTGTTTCTATGTCAATATTAGGGTACATAGTCAATCAAGTACTGCGATTTTTGCGTTACTATTTTGCCTTTCTATTTATTCACAAGTTAGATTTGTAACTTTTTATCCAATATTATATTAGAATACTATCATAGTAATATTTCAATAGTCATGGCTCACCTGAAGAACTCGCCACAAAATTAGGTGGTTAGAAAACTGGAGAAATTTTCATCGGCATATTGTCTATGCCTTTTGTCTAAAGGGCTAAACACCCGTTAGGAAAAAATTTATATCTTCCTAAAAACATAACTTCAAGTTAAAAAAAATGTTTATTTCTTATCAAATATAGGTTCGATCACAGTACGGATTTGATTAATCCTATAATCCTTAGTACTCGGTATTATCTGATTGTCTTTAGCAGCCAATTGATCTGATCTATCTTTATTTGACCTATCGAATAAGGGGCGCTGCATTACTAATGGAAATTTGCTTCTCTGCGCTTATAATATCTCCAATGAAGTCTCTTATCTCTTCAAAATCATTTTTATTATTTTTTCCACTTGTTCATTAGCTGCATCGTTATCTATTGGAGTGCTATCTGCTTTATAAGATCTCATTGAAGCTCCTTTTTTCGAAAAAAGACTATAAGCAGAATTTTTCAACTACTTTGTCAGCTATAAGTTTTTCTTGTTAAGTTTATTGTACTTGTGTGTAACGTGCTGCATAATTTATCTTGGCACGTTACATCTAAGTTAACCCTTAATATGCTCTTGGGCCATCTCTACCATTTTGCGATAATTTAGCTTCCCCGTAGCGAGAACAGGTACTTCAGCAACATTTATAATTATTTTAGGAATATATAATTCTGATAATTGTTTTGCCCGACAAATTTTTGTTACTTCTTCTCTAGAAATATTTTTACCCGTAGTAAATACAATGATCTGCTCACCTTTTTTATCATCCTCAATATTAACAGCAACATGTGTTGCTTCTGGATCAATCTCCATCATTAGCTCTTCTATTGCCACTAAGGAAACCATTTCACCAGCAATCTTCGCAAAGCGCTTAGCGCGACCTAGAATTGTCATATAACCTTCATTATCCACCAAAACAATATCCCCTGTGTCATACCAATCATGGCCTAGTTTTTCCACCACAGGAGGCACGATAACTCCCGGATTATCTGGAAAAATATATCCTTGCATAACATTAGGACCACGTATACATAACCTGCCCCCTTCCTTTATTCCTTCAACTGGCTTCAGATAATACTCTATTTTAGGAAAAACTCTCCCCACGGTCCCCGCTTTATAATGCATTGGTGTATTAACCGCAATTATTGGCGAAGCTTCTGTTACACCATACCCTTCCAAAATTCTAATACCAAATTTATCACTCCAAGCTTCTCTAGTTCTTAATTTTAGTTTTTCAGCTCCAGCAATTACATATCTTAGCGAATAAAAATCATATGGATTCGCATATGCAGCGTAACCTGTTAGAAATGTATCCGTTCCAAACATAATAGTCGCCCCAATATCATAGATTATTTCAGGAATAATTCGATAATTAAGGGGAGAAGGATAGAAAAAAGTCTTTATACCATTTAAACACATTATTAGAGTTACCGTTAACCCAAAACTATGAAACATAGGTAATGCATTAAACGTAAGGTCAGTTGGATTAAAATCAACCTTAGCAAGAGCTTGGCATCTATTTGCTTGAAGATTTCGATGCGACAAGGCAACTGCTTTAGGCTTTCCTTCAGTACCAGATGTGAATAAAATGACTGCTGTATTTAAATCATTCTGATTAAAGCATATTTTCTTATAATAGATTTCTGGAAATATGGTGGCTAGAAAACATTTTAGCTTAAGTTTTATTGATACAAATTTACGTAAATCTTCTAGATAGATGATCATAACCCCAGCTTTTGCTACCGCATCAACCAGACTCTCAAGCTCCGCCTTTTTTATAAATCTTCGGGATGTATAAATTGTTCGCACTTCAGCAGTTTTACAAGCTGATATAACATTGCTTGACCCTGCCGTAAAGTTTATCATTGCTGCTACTCTACCTGCAGCTTGCACTGCAAAAAAAGCAATTGCACTCCCCACCATGTTTGGGAGCATTAGCCCTATCTTTTCTCCATCTAAAGATTTTTTTGATATTAGCTCAGCTAAAATAAAAGATTTTAACAAGACATCAAAATAAGAAGCAGAATTATTATCAATATCCTGCATTACCCGAGCTTTCTTACCGTAAATCTTACTAGCATTTATTAATGATTGAAATATAGTTTCTTGATAAGAAGAACTCTCAAACATCATTTCGTTCATAATATCATATAAGGATTGACCAATAAACCTGCGCCTCTCTCTGCTATCTAAATGTGTAGGAGCAGTGATTTTAACTGGTGGCAAAATAGTAATAGTTAACTTTCTTCTAAAAGTAAACTTTCCTCGCGCCAATTTTCTTGCTTTAGAGAATATAGTAAATTGAGTTCCATCTACCCTTATTGGAAGTATTATAGCATTAGCCTTATCAGCAATCATTCCTGGACCATCATAGATTTTCATCAATCCTCCAGTAGTACTAGTTCTTCCTTCAGGAAATATAACTATTTTTTTATCCTTCTTTACTTCATCAATTAAACTTTTGATGGCCATAGGATTATTAGATTCAATAGGATAAGTTTTTATAATTTTTAAAAAGGGCTTGACCCACCACTCTTTTGTAATAGTTGAATTGATGGCAAATTGCAAAGTTTCTGGGATATAGCTTGCTATCAACGGTGGATCAATATATGACAAATGATTGGCTACTATTACCGTTCTTTTCCCTGCTTTGCCATAATTCTCTAGACCTTTTACTTCAACTTTATAAAAAATAATAAAAAAGAGTCTAAAAATCCCTCTCCATAACTTCATAGGTATCACTTTAGAATTTGGAATGAATTGATAAATATAAATTGCAATTATCATGTTTAAGATGCTTACCACTAAAATTACCGAAGGAATTGAGAATTCCATGTAAAATAACAATGAAAGTATGACCGTAGAACCAGCCATAAAAAAGGAGTTGATTAAGTTGTTAGCAGCTATCACCCTGCTTCGATAAGCCGGGGACGTAAAATACTGCATGACTGCAAATAACGGTACAACATACAGACCTCCCACGGTGGCCAAAAGGAACAAGTCTATTAATATTCGCCAGTAATGGGATTTTCCTAAAAATTGTGAAATACTCTTTAATTGTTCAGGCGCATAATTTATAGACGCTATGTGACTTGCAAAGTACAAATCTATTCCACACAAACTAATTCCCAGTGCAGCAACAAATACATATTTTGTAGTAATTTTATTATTAAAAATATAACTGCACCCAAACGATCCAACACCCACTCCTATAGAAAACACTGCTAAGAATAAATTGGCCACATTCTCATCTGCTCCAAGTGTATCACGTGTTAGAGACGGGATTTGAGCCATTATTGCAGCACCGATAAACCAAAACCAAGAAATTCCCAGTATTGCCAAATATACCTGGTTTTTGGATGAAGCATATTTCACCATCCGAATAGATTCTTTGATAATATTTGGATTAATCTTAATTTCTTTGTTCGAATTGTTAGATTTAGGCATAAAAAAACTTGAAAACAATCCTATCAAAGCAACTATAACTGTAAACCCAATTACTACTGTCCCGCTAATATTATAAAAACCTCCCATCATTGTACCAAGTAGAATAGAAAGGAAGGTACCAGCCTCGACGAAGCCATTTGCTCCTAACAGCTCTTCTTTCTTCATATGATCTGGCAGAACACTATATTTAATCGGTCCAAAAAAAGTAGAGTGAATACTCATGAAACCTATACACATAAACAATACAACTAAGTTTGTAGTGTAGAACCCATAGATAGCAGCCAGGATAATACCAATCTCTGCAAATTTTATTATTTTCACTATGGTAGCACGTTCGTACCTATCGGCAATTTGCCCAGCAAGACTAGCAAATAAGACAAAAGGGAGTATAAAAATAACATTGGCAAGCATGATAAGAACATATGCAGGCGTTGCTAAGTCATTTGCAAGCTTAAAGGTAACAAGGATAATTAGGGCATTTTTGAGAATGCTGTCGTTAAGGCAACCGCAGAACTGTACTAAAAAAATAGGTATAAATCTTCTATCTTTAAAGAGATAAAATTGATTTGAATCCATCACTTCTCCAACAAATGTTGAGGGATACTATGAAATTCTAGTCAGCATGTCAATTAATCTATGAATATTATATATTATATATATTCATAGATTGGAAAACACAGCTCATTTACAAAAAAATACTAATTATATTTATCTTATTCAAATAAATATATAGAGTATGTGAGTGCGAACATCATCTTTTAAAGTAATATTTTTAAATTCATAAGATAAATTAACATCCTACTTTATCAGTTCTTTAAAATATTTTGCAATGATTCTTTATCGATATTTCTAAAGACATTAATCGAAATTTCCTTATTATAAAAATCTGTCTCTATAAATAAATTATCAACTAGCAATATAATAAATTTAGTCTAATTGCCTAATAAAAGTATTTATTAGGTATAGCTTATTATAGGCCATATTTTATTTTTCTTCATAAAGACTTAGTTGTTGGTATCAAACAACTCATCATAATTATAAATAAATTTTTCAATTTCAAGACGTTTTGGTTCTCTTTTTAGTCTATTATAATTCTCCCAAAATTTATCTACATATGCTCTAAAATCTATTTGATCCAATTTGGCTTCCTCAATAAGTGTACCAAGCACAATATCATCATTTGGCAATATTAACACTTGAGCTTCATTATTAACAAATTTGAGTTGGTCTGTATCGAAAGCTTCTAAATCAGAAGCTTTTAAATCGACCTGCTTAGACTTATTTTCTAACGATAGCTCGCTTTCAGAAAGCTTTGGTACGACAACAGGTTTACTACTCTTGGTCTCTAATGATTCTTTGTATTTAGATATAGCAACTTCCTCTTCGTTAGGTTGGCTAGCCGCCCCAGCATATTCTGGTACATCTATGTTAGAAGGCTTAGGGGTTGCTGCGCCTGCTGGCTTGCCTGCAGGTAACTCCAACTTAACAACAGGTTCTTCTTGTGCAGTGGGCATTTCTTCTATTTTAGACGCTGTGATTTCTTTGGCAGCATCATTTTTAAGAGAGGCTTCTTCCTTAACTTCACCAGCTCCTGGTAATTGAGGAATAGTTAATTCCTCCGTTTTAGGTTCTATAGTCTCCGTGGCAGCATTATTTTTAAAAGAGGCTTCTTCCTTAACTTCACCAGTTTCTGATAATTGAGGAATAGTTAATTCCTCTGTTTTTGGCTCTATAGTATCCTTGGCAGTAACATTTTTTTCTTCAGCCTGATGATCAGGAGTTTTAGAAACCACAGGAGCATCATTTTTACGAGTATTTTCGCCTGGGTTAGTTATATCTTGAATTGGTTCATTTGCACTAGTTGAACTATCAGGATTCTTAATTATATCCTCACCAAAACTATCTGGCAATTTTATCTGATCAGGAACATCATCTTCCTTTTCATATTCTGGTAACTTAACATTCATCGGCCCTTCGTCCGTGCTTCCGATTGGTGGTATACTGTCAGGAATAGTGTCGTAATTTTCTTTGTTACTAATGACTTGCTCATCATTGATAGATTCTGATTGAGCATGTTCGGTATCTTCTTTTTTTCTAACGGCTAATGGAGTATCTGGCTGGTTCTTTTCTATTTTTTTTTCTTCTCCGAAACCAAAATATTCTTTAAACTTTTGCCACAATGATTTACTGCTATCTGCACCAGATTTTTCTTCTACCTGCACTTCAAAAGATGTTGGAAGTGCTGGTAATTCACTTTCTTTATCCGCATAAGAGGATGCAGAATTCAAAAGTACTATAGAGATGAAAATTAAAAGATTTTTCTCCATTTTTCCTCAATTATTACACTACATTATTTTTTAGGAATAATCTTCTTGATCTCTTCCGAAACAATATTCTCAACAATTTTAGGCAAATTATTATCTAGCCAATCCTTAATTAAGGGACGCATTAAGTCGTTTACTATTATGTCCAAAGATTGACTACGTTCTACATATTCTCCGCTCTTTAAAGCGTCATTAAACTTATTAATCTCGGCCTTAGCATGATGTTTAGTATCTTCTGAAACTAAACAATTTTCTGCATTTTCTTTAAGAATACTTGTCAATTCCAGAACGTTATCGTGCTCATCTTCTAAGAAGGCTTTGTTACCCTTTTTAACTTCTGAACTAAAAACATTATTATCATTGTCAATTATCCCGCGAATTGATCTTAGAATATCTTCCAACTTGACTTCACCTTCCGGAGTGTTGTCATTTTTCTTAATCACTTAGAAACCTACAATTTTCATTTTTACCTTCTTAAACTCCGCTTCTGGCTCAAAATAATCAACTTTAAGATTCATGCTTTTAGCAGTTAGTTCTCCTGCTAAAGATTTGATTCGATAAGCCGCTAGAACCAACCCTTTACGAGCCTCTACTCTTGATTGCCTTGCTGCATTTAATCTCTCTTCTGTTCTTAATACATCAACAATAGTTTTAGATCCCAGCATCTCCTCTTGCATCATTCCTTCATAGGCAATTTCAGCTGCATTAACTGCCTGAGTTGTGGCGTCTATTCTCATTTTTGCTGCTTCGAGCTCTGCCCAACTAGCTTTACAGCTAGACTGAATCTGTTTTATTACACTATCTAAACTGATAGCTGCCTTACGAGTTTGATATTTTGCTCTTCTAATATCAGAATACTCCGTTCCCCCTTTACTCAAAATAGGAACATTTACAGACAAGGTAGAAGTAATACTTCTGTTATTAACATTTCCATTCTCAGTTTTTTCTGGTAAATAGTCAGTAGTCCCACCTTGGATTCTAAAACTAACTTTTGGAAGCAATTCTCCTTTAGCAGCATTTTCCCCAGCTTTTGATGATGATGTTTTATGTCTTGCACTATCTATAGAAGGATGTAGTTCAGTTGCAATATGCGTTAATGATGCAAGAGACGATGGTAAGCCCACAGGAACATCTGGCATTTTGACATCAACTGGATCTATACCAAAAAACCGGTAAAAAGTAGCCTTTGAAGCCTCAAAATTGGCGTATGCAACTGCTTGATTTGCTTCTGCAGTAGCGATTCCCTCTCTTGCACTGGCAACTTCCGTCTCGGTAGACTCTCCAAGCTTAAATTTCTCGGTCATAGCTTCAAGCTGAGTCTTGTTTGATCTAACGCTAACCTTAGAAATGCCATATTTTTCGTACGCTTCTACACAGTCTAAATAAACATTTATCTCTTTTAAAAAAGAATCTTGTTCTTTAGCATAAAAATCACCCCTTGACGCTCTAAAAGCAAACTGAGCTGCCTTCAAAGAATTCATCGAGCTCCATCCATCAAACAATGGTTGCTCTAAAGTAATGGATCTAGAATACCTTAAATTATCAGAAGTAGTGAAATCAGTTGCCGTAGGCGTAAGAGGGATTTTGCTTCTTCTTTTGACTTTTGAATCCGTAGAATCAACATTGGCAGAAACCCTAGGCATAAAACCAGCTAAAGCTCTAGGAAATTGCTCTATTTCATTTAAGAAATCAGTTCTAATAATTTGCAATTCTTCATTGTTAGTATACCCGCTCGTAAGAGCTTGCTCCAATGTAACTGCAGACGCGCTAGTAGAAAGCATCGTTAGCAACCATGATACAAATATTTTGCGCATACAAAGCCTAATCCTAAAATAATCTCTTAGTTCAAAGTGATTCTAAGCCAACAAAACAAATTAGTATACGAGAACATTAGTTTTATATAAGAATCACATCGTATTTAGGTGCATTTTTGCTGCACATTAATCCGGGTTGTTGACATTTATGTATAGCTCTATTTTCTACAAATAACCTTATTTTTACCAAAAATACCAACAAGTTGCCGGTATCCAAACCAAAAAAACCCTCTAAATCTCTATTTATGATGAAAATCTATTTTTTTGAGATAGAATCTTTTCACATTAATTTTTTGTAGTTTATCAGCATGATTCCTAATATTGCGCAATTTAATTAACTCTCTCAAAATGAGAAAATTAAATTAATACAACAATACGCCCCTCACCTTCTTAATTCTCTAAAAAAAAGTCTCTCTAGTCTGAACTCACAGGAATTAAGTAGTTTATTTGAGTTTGCAAATTTAGAATTGACTGCAAAAGAAATTGCTAAAGCTTTTACCACTGATTTAACAAATTTTTCAAATATAATTGCACCCCTTATAAAAGATTTGAACTTATCTGCGGCTGAAAGCAGCTTGCTTGACAACATACTGAAAAAAACTCTTGTTTTAGCAATAAACAAAGCATCTTCTAATCTATATAATGATTTAAAAAAAGGCGAAGGCTTGCTGTATACCACAATAGTCTCAGAAAACACCTTAACTGTTTTAGAAGGAATTTTAGATTTTAAAAAAGCACTTGATAAAAATTTTCCTGGACTATCTGATACACTTATTTCCACAGCCTCTCCAGCTCTTCTAGCGCTTGTTTCCGCTTATTCCCCTCCCCTGGGGTTGGCTTTGAAAGCTACCGGTATTTTAAGCAAAGTTACCGATTTCCTAAAAACCGAAAATCTGGATAAAACAGTAACTAGCATGTATCTGAGTTTAGATAAAATTAAACAAGATAAAGCCCTCTCCCAGATACATGAAACTGGCACTAAAGTTGCGGATATTGCAAAGCAAATAGATATCTCTACTTCAATTATAGAGAAATTTAAATTAACTCTCGAAGAAGCTTCTGAGACAGCTCAAGAAATTTCTAAAAATGCATCTTCAAAAAAATTATTAGCAACAATAGCCGACTATTCAGAAAATTATATTCCCTCGTCTAAAAAAGAAATTAATGAAAAACTAGATGCTGTAAAAATGGTAGCACTAGACAAGTTGAAAAAAAATGGCGTACCCCCAGAAATCATCGCCGAAGTAGAACTAGCCCTAGATAAAAATATTGAAAAGGCTAAATCAGAAATGATAAAATGCCTCGGGAAAGATAGTAAAATTATCGACAAGGTTGGCTATATCCTTATCGCTGCAGATATACTAAACAAATCCGAACACCAAGTGCAGGAAATTGGAAAAAAAATCCATCTCACTCTAAAGCTTTTAATGAATGTACAAAAAACCTAAAGATGGAGGTCAATAATAAAGTTCGTGGAGATGTAAGCAAACTTGCTAAAGAAATGACAGCTGATTCACCGGCCAAAGATTTTGCAAAAAAAACTCTGGGTGCCAACCTTGCTAATGAAATTTTAATCAAACGCGCTGTAGTGCCAGAAAAAAACTTAGGAAGAGCGCCATTATGATTCTTTAGTTTTGGTCATGAACAAATTGAAAATGCTATTATACTGAAATTAAATTCATTAAAACCTCTTGAGCCTCTTCTATTAAAGATTGTGAGTTAAGCGCTTTTATAAAAACTAATTTGTTTTCTGGTTTTATCTTAGCGTGTCTTGGAAATTTATTAACAAAAGAAAGCACCATCTCCGCTACACCGGAATTCTCTCTAAATTTTATGACAAATCCATTAGGACCGCTATCAAAACTCTCTATGTTGAGTTTAAAACACATATTTCTGATTTTTACCGTCTCTAAAAGATTATTAAACTCTTGAGGGATTAAACCAAAGCGATCTTCCATCTCAAGACGAAAATTATCAATTTCTTCATTCGATTTGAGATTGCCAGTTCTTCGGTATATAGCAAGTCTCAAAGACGAGTCTTCGATATAACTATCAGGAATTAATATAGCTATAGCTAGGTTGATTGTTGGATTAAAGCATTCTTCATTATTAGCATTATTGCTTTTTAGTTCATTGATTGCTTCATCTAACATCTCTTGATATAGCTCAGCCCCCACTTCTCTGATATGCCCAGACTGTTCATCACCTACAAGGTTACCAAACCCCCTAAGATCCATATCATGACTAGCTATAGTAAATCCAGCACCAAGAGAGTCGATATTTTGCAAAATATCAAGACGTTGCAATGAATGTTTCGTAGATTTATGATGAGTTAATGTCAAATATGCATAACCCCTAACCTTTCCTCTACCTACACGTCCCCGTAGTTGGTAAAGTTGGCTTAGTCCAAGCATATCTGCACGATGTATAATAATAGTATTAGCAATTGGAATATCGATTCCTGATTCAATTATTGTCGTTGAAAGTAAAATATCAAATTTTGCTTCGCAAAACTCATTCATAGTAGTATCAACGAATGAAGGAGCCATTTGCCCATGGGCTATTTTATATTTAAGTTCGGGTACAATAATACTTAATTGCTTTGCTATCCATTCGATATCCTTAATACGTGGAACAACATAAAAGCTAATGCCTCCTCTAAAGCGTTCTCTCATGAGAGCATCTCGAATCATAACCGCATCGAAAGGTAACACACTGGTTCTCACTGGCAAGCGATCTATAGGAGGGGTGGTAATCAAGCTCAAATCCTTAATACCCACCATTGACATTTGTAGAGTTCTTGGGATTGGCGTAGCAGATAGTGATAATACATGTACATTGGACTTTAATTGTTTTAGATGTTCTTTTTGAGAAACGCCAAAATGTTGCTCTTCATCAATAATAATCATTTTAAGATTCTTGAACTTTATATCTGTAGAAAGCAAAGCATGAGTGCCTATTACTATATTAATCTCACCACTGGCGAGCCCTTCTTTTATTTTTTTTGCTTGTGATGGCTTTATAAGACGTGAAAGCTGAGCAATATTCAAGC
This sequence comes from Rickettsiaceae bacterium, assembly GCA_021741285.1. Taxonomy (GTDB): domain Bacteria; phylum Pseudomonadota; class Alphaproteobacteria; order Rickettsiales; family Rickettsiaceae; genus Megaera_A. Next base: position 10,968 of record JAIOYD010000008.1, read on the forward strand.
CCATCCCTTTGAAGCGCTCAAGAAAATTGTGGTAATGCTGTTTACAAAGTATGGTAGTTGGCGAGATAATTGCTACTTGCGGTCTATCATCATTTACACTGCAACTAACCATGAATGTAGCACGCATTGCGACTTCTGTTTTACCAAAGCCCACATCTCCACAAATTAGCCTATCCATTAGTTTGCCGCTTCCTAAGTCTGATTTTATATCTTCAATTGACGAAATTTGATCATTAGTTTCGTTATAAGGAAAATTTTTGCAAAACCTATCGTAAGTACTTTGTTCAAAATATGTTGGCGTTGTTTTAGCAAGATGTCTTGCAGCAGAGATTTTGAGTAACTTAGCAGCAATATCTTTTATCCTATTTTTCAGCTTGGATTTACGTTTTTGCCAACCAATACTTCCAAGTTTATCTAGGACAACATCATCACCACCGTATTTCTTAAACTGATCTATGTTTTCAACTGGTAAGTAAAGTATGTCATTATTGGCGTAAATAATTTTTAAACAATCATGAGCAATCTTATCAACATAGATCGTTTGTATTTTTTCAAATCTACCAATACCATGCTCTTTATGAACTACTATTTCACCTTCAACAATATTATCAAGTTCAGTTAGTATATTTTTTAGTTTTTTTCTAGCTGATTTGTGACTCTGGGTAATAAATTTTTTTCCTAAAATATCAGTCTCAGCAATGAATAGATATTTAGACGATACAAAGCCCCGGGCTAAGGGCGCAATCCCAAGGTTTATCATATTCTTTTTAGCATATGATAAATGACTAATTTCTAGGGTGACATAGTCATGAGCTTCGATAATATTTTTTATCCTATCTTTACCACTTTTGGAATTACAAAGAATTATTGGGATTTTTTTCTTATTTTCTACAATAAGCTCAAATAACTTATCAAACTCAGTCTTGTTTTCAACTTTAGCTTGCGTGGTTATATCAATAATGGTTGTTAACTCACCGCTGGAACCATGTTCTACTAGAGCGCAGTTATTAAGAGATAATTGTTCTTTGATTGCTTGGCTAGTATTAATTAAGAGAGATACCGGAATAGCAAAATAAAAAGAATCTGGGTTTGACTTGTTTGAAAGCAAACGTGATTCATAAAAGTCATTACAAGTATTTTCAAACTCGATCATCGATTGAATGCATAAATTATCATAGATAATTTCATGCTCACCTAAAAAATCAAATATTGAACTCATATTCTCATAAAATAAAGGAGTTAGATGTTCATAACCATGAAATTTTTGGCCTGAAATTACAGATTCATACATCGCACTATGAATATGATTTACACCGAAGAGTTGGAGAAAATTATTTTTAAAATTAATTATAGTTTGAGAATTTAACAAAGTTTCTGTAGCAGCTGAAAGAACTAAATTATCAACTGGTTTGGTTGATATCTGACTATATGTATCATATTCTCTAATTGACTCAACCTTATCCCAGCCAAAATTAATTCTATATCCTTTGTTTGCGTGCGTAACTAAATCTACAATCTCTCCTCTGACTGCAAATTCGCTACTATCTACTGCACTTGCAACTCTAGAAAAACCAGTCTTTACAAGAAATGTTATTATATTTTCAATGTCTAGCTTTGCTTCTGGTTTAATGCTTAATGTTAAGTCAATGAATCCTTCTGGTGGAGGAACTTTTTGGAGTAAATTTTGGGCTGCAGTAACGAGTATTTTCGGCTCAGTGTTTATCGTAAGGTCAGTTAAAGCTGACGCTCTCTTGGCCAAGATTTCGGAATTTGGAGAAATTCTATCATAAGGCACGGTATCAAGACTAGGAAAGTGAATGATCTGGTGTTTTGCAATTCTATTATGGGCATAAAATTTTAGCTGTTTATATGCAGAAATTGTATTTTCTTCATCAGGACAACATAATAAAAGATTTTTATTTTTGTTGTTAAAATGTTCTAGAGCGTATAGTGGTATAGAAGAAAAAGGGATAGAGAGTTTTTTCATTGTGCCGAGGGGTCAAAACTTAGTATTTTAGTCATAATTGTGGATAGATTTTCTTTAGGAACAGCCTTTTTCTTCACGTACCAATCATATAAATCCGCATCATTTTGTTCGAGAATATGTTCGAAAATTTTTAGTTCATTATCAGTCATTTTTTCTATATTTTTCTTGGCAAATTGCCCAATAATTAAGTCCGTTTCTTTGCAGCCTCGATTACAACTTTGATAAAGCAATTTTTTGATAAATTGGTCTCTGTTTTTAATATTCATGATTTATCACCTTGCAAAAAAAAAATATGGTAATATTATTGTCCTAAGCAGTTAAAAAGCAAGCGGTTTAATATAATTGCAACTTAAAACGCTAGCAATCCAAGTCGAAGCCTAAGTTACGCTTCCTCCGTTTATTTAAAAATATATATATTTTATCTCAAGAGACTAGTGTAAAGATGAAGCAGTTGGATCGAATTGTACTACAATATAAAGATGGTGATTATTATGCCAACTTATGGAAAATCGTAAGTCGTGATTTAGTTTCACACTATGGCGAAGATCTTTATAAAAGTTGGTTTAGTAAAATAAACTTCTTTGAGGCTATTGGTGAAAGTGAAATAATACTTTCGGCACCAAGTAACTTTATTAGAGATTGGATTAAATCTAATTATTTTGATATCATATCAAAGCTCTTAGTTCATCATGATACTAAGGTAAAATCAGTTGATATAATAACTAAAGAATTACCTAAATCTGACGTTATAGTTGTTACCTCTAATACATTTTCGTTGATTGATCAAAACGAAATTAAAGATGACACCACAGCTTCTTTAGATCCTCGCTTTACTTTTGACAATTTTGTCGTTGGACCACCTAATGAACTAGCATACGCAGCTTCTTTAGCTGTTGCTGAGTCGGACGAAGCAATTTCAAAATCAAACCCGCTATTTTTATATGGAGGCGTGGGTCTTGGGAAAACTCACCTAATGCATGCCATTGCATGGCATGCTAATAAAAAAAATCCGAATAGAAAAGTCCTTTACATGTCGGCTGAAAAATTTATGTATCGTTTTATCAAAGCGTTGCGTAATAAAGATATTATGTCCTTTAAAGAAGAGTTTCGTTCTGTTGATGTTTTAATGATAGATGACATACAATTTATTTGTGGAAAAGAAAGTACTCAAGAAGAATTTTTCCATACATTTAATGCAATTATCGATAATAACAAACAAATGGTTATTTCTTGTGATCGCTCTCCCACTGATCTTGATAACGTGGAAGATAGAATAAAATCTAGACTTGGTTGGGGATTAGTTGCTGATGTTCACAGCACAACATACGAACTTCGGGTGGGTATTCTCGAATCAAAGCTAGAAAGAATGAATATTAAAATCTCTAAGCCTGTGATTGATTTCTTAGCATCAAAAATAACATCAAATGTCAGAGAATTAGAAGGGGCTCTTAATAAAGTTATTGCTCATTCAACGCTTGTTGGACGCGAAATAACTCTGGAAAGTACGCAGGATATTTTAAGAGACTTGTTACGCTCAAATGAGCGCACAATAACCATTGAAGATATACATAAAAAAGTAGCTAATAGATATAATATCAAAGTCTCTGATATGTCATCTTCAAGCAGACTTCGTTCTATAGCAAGACCCAGACAAATAGCTATGTATTTATCAAAAACCTTGACCCCCAAAAGCCTTGCTGATATTGGGATGAAATTTGGCAAGAAAGATCATACAACAGTGATGCATGCTATAAAAAAGATAGAAACTATCATGACGTCAGATCCTGATTTTAGAGAAGAGGTTAATCTTCTCTCTAGAATATTGCAGAGTTAATTTATTTTAAAAATTTAGAGTATTATGTCAGAAGATACAAAAAAAATGAATCTTGAAATACTAGTTCAAACAAAAGATCTAGTGCACGCCTTAAGCTTTGCAAATTCAATCGTAGAAAAAAGAAACGTTTTACAAGAACTTAATAACATAAAACTAGTAGCAAAATCTGGTATACTTGAGATCGGGGCTACCGACATGGACTTATATTTGAACCAAGAAATTGGAGCTGAAGTTCTCTGCATGGGAGAGACTACCGTTTCTACACAAATACTCTCAGATATAGTTAGGAAAATACCAGACGCTAAAATTAAGATAAGACAAGTATCTGATTCTAATAAAATTGAAATAACTGGTGCCAATTGTCGTTTTGAACTGTTGACGCTTCCAACAGTTGCTTTTCCTGCAATGGAGGATATAGATTCTAGCGTTAGTCTTAGAATCCTTTCCTCTGAATTGTCAAAAATAATTGAATACACCAATTTTTCCATGTCCACTGAAGAGACCCGATATAATTTGAATGGCATATATATGCATGTTAAAGAAAATGAATTTTTTGGTGTTTCTACCGATGGACACAGACTTTCTATAGCCTCAGTATTGTTAGATAAGAAGACTGATGATTTTGGAGTTATAGTCCCACGTAAAACAGTTATTGAGCTACTTAAAATCTTAAAAGACTCCAAAAATCTACAGTCTAATATAGAAGTCTTTTTATCCAATACTAAGATAAAATTCAAATGTAATAATCTAGTTTTGATTTCGAAACTTATTGATGGTACGTTTCCTGAATATTCATCATTTATTCCAGCTGATAATCAAAGTAAACTTACTGTCAATGCCAAGCTTTTAGCATCCTCAATTGACAGAGTTGCAACAGTTACAGTAGATAAATTCAGAGCTGTCAAGCTGTTTATTGGTAACGAGTCGATGGAAATAACAGCTTCAGGGGAATCGAAAGGCGCTGCAAGCGAAATATTACACTACTCTTTAGAAAAGGATGATTCATGTAATTACACCGGGTCAGAAGTTTCTATTGGCTTTAATCCACGTTATATAAGTGATGTTCTGGGCGCAATACATTCTGACCAAGTTGAAATACTCTTTAAAGACTCTTTTTCTCCTGTTTTAATTAAAACAAATTCGAATTCAAAAGATTGTTTTGTTATAATGCCGGTTAAAGTTTAGTACTTTCTAAAATTTCTTCATAAAGATCTACCTAGAGTTATCTCGCCCTATGAGTAAAGCTTTCTCTTAAATACCAGTTGCGTTCTGTCTCAGCAATCAATTTGAGGTAGCACAATTTAAAATTGCGACAATAGAATCTGTATAAAACGCTAGAGTTTACAAGCTTTTTGCTCTTTCTTTATTCAGCCTAAATATTTTCATTTCTGCGTTTGATTACTCACTACTTCCTTCTTCTATAAATTTCCTTGTCTTATCTCTTAAAATTTATACTAATCCTTAGTTTTTTCCTTCCTGCACTCATATGATCTGCGCCCTATTACATTTTAATTTACTTGTGTGTAAGATTATCTTTCCTAAATTTATATCATTATTTAATTTTTGTATCTCAACTAGTTAAACGATAGTAAAAATACTTATTATTATTTTGATTTTATTAATATATTATTAATGCATTAGTGATTGAATAGTAATTAGTCTCTTCGTCAGAAGTCTCTTTAGCTGAATTAGCAAGGGATTTTACTATATAAACTACTTAGGAAATCCATAAGAAAATGGTATAATTAGCGTATAAAGCTTATGGATTTTAAATTATGCCTATAGAAAATA
>JAIOYD010000009.1 GCA_021741285.1 Rickettsiaceae bacterium
ATAATATACGAGATTTTATCTCATGCGAAATCTGCTTTCTCTTCTTACTCATAGTGATACCATCCTTTTCTAAATAAAAAAAGATGGTACTATAAGTATGTGATGAGCACTAGACCGGGTTGCCAATACGCTATCGTATAATCTCATTTACGTAAGTTTAAATTTATATTTGAAACTATCCCACTTTTACCTGACTTAATGGGGGCAAACAGTGATGATCCAGAAATTTTTTAAAAAAGTGTATATGGAAAAATTAGTGGTAAAAACAATCTATTTTATATTGCTTAAAACCATAAAATATTATACGAAATGCATATTTAGGAAGGAAGCGCCTTTTATCTGCCCGTTAATTAAGCTAACACAATCTAGGTAACTTGGCGATGTTCTACTCAATATACTGCAGGCAGCCAATCAAAATCTTCCAAAGCTTGGTATATAAAGACTAAGAGAATAATTCCAAAAATGGCCATTAATACACTAAGCAGAAATTCTCTAAATTTTTTAAATCTCCAGGCTGCTATACTCAATATCACTGCTCCTCCCAGACTGTAATATCCTCCACTTGCAATAATTTCAAAAACTACATTATCGACAAAATAAGAAATGACAGACCTGTTATTGTCACCGTAGGCAAAACAATTCCCTATTGGCAATAGAACCACATAGAGGAGCACGCATAGCTTTTTAAAAAATAATCTTTTGCTAGTCATAAAATTAATCTATATTCCTTCTCTTTCTATCATTTTTTTCTTAATTTCAGCTATAGCTTTTGCTGGATTCAAACCCTTAGGGCAAGTTTTGGTACAATTCATAATAGTATGGCATCGATAGAGCTTAAATGGGTCCTCAAGTTGATGTAATCTATCTCCATCAGCTTCATCTCTTGAATCAGCAAGCCATCTATATGCCTGCAATAGTATCGCGGGCCCTAAATACTTGTCCCCATTCCACCAATAACTTGGACACGACGTAGAGCAACATGCACAAAGTATGCACTCATAAAGGCCGTCAAGTTTTTCACGATCCTCTTCAGATTGCAGTCTTTCTCTATCTTTTGAAACCGGAGTATCTGATTTGAGCCAAGGTTCAATTGAAGCATATTGAGCATAAAAATGCGTCATGTCTGGGATAAGATCTTTTATAACATTCATATGTGGAAGCGGATAAATCTTAATATCACCAACAATGTCATCTATAGATTTTGTACAAGCTAATGTATTTGTTCCATCAATATTCATAGCACAGCTACCGCAAATACCTTCTCGACAAGAGCGTCTAAATGTTAGGGTCGAATCTAATTCATTCTTGATCTTAATAAGAGCATCAAGAACCATAGGACCGCATTTATCCTGATATATTTCATAAGTATCCACTCTTGGATTTTCTCCTGAATCAGGATCATAGCGGTAAATTGCCAGTTTTTTAGGAGACTTTCCAGACTCTGGGCTAATGTGAATCTTACCCTCAAGCACTCGGGAATTTGGAGGCAACCTTAAATCAGCCATACTATCCTCTTAAATATTAGTCCAAAAAAAACTGTTACCATTAATACACCCTTTTAACAGGCTGCACGGTTTCAACTTCATCAGAATTAGTTTCAAGCGTTACTGGCTTATAATCTATCCTTACTTGACCAAGCTTATCAAGCCATAACATCGTATGCTTCATCCAATTTTTGTCGTCCCTTTGAGGATAATCTTCTCTTGCGTGCGCACCCCGACTTTCTTTCCTATTAGCCGCCGCATACATAGTCAACACAGCCTGATCTAATAAATTTGATAATTCTAAAGCTTCTACAAGATCACTATTCCAAATCATTGAACGATCATTAATACTAATATCTTGATATTCTTTTCGAATAGAGTCAATAAGCTTCTTACCTTCCTCTAGAGTTTCCTCTGTTCTAAATACCGCCGCGTGATTCTGCATTGCTTTTTGCATTTTAAGTCGTAGATCTGCAACTGAAATTTTTCCTTTAGAAGCTCTTATATTGTCAAATCTCTCCAAAAGCGGAATTAAAGTGTCGCTTTTTAATTTAGAATGCGGGGCTTCTTTATTAACAATATCAGCAGCACGATGAGCAGCTGCCCTACCAAAGACAACCAGATCCAGAAGCGAATTAGAACCAAGACGATTTGCTCCGTGCACCGAAATACAGCCAGCCTCTCCAATAGCCATAAGGCCCGGCACAACTTCCTGCTTGCCTTTTTTTAAGGTAATAACTTCTGTATGATAATTTGTTGGTATACCCCCCATGTTATAATGCACAGTCGGAATTACTGGGATTGGCTCTTTGGTTACGTCAACTCCAGAAAAAATCTTTGCCGTCTCAGAGATACCGGGAAGCCTTTTTTCTAGAACTTCAGGTGGCAAGTGGTTTAGGTGTAAATATACGTGATCTTTATTTGGCCCAACACCTCTACCCTCTCTTATTTCCATAGTCATTGAGCGGGAAACCACGTCTCTTGAAGCCAGATCTTTTGCTGACGGGGCATATCTTTCCATAAAACGCTCACCCTCTGAATTAACTAAATAACCCCCTTCACCTCTGGCTCCTTCTGTTATTAGGCAACCAGCTCCATAAATTCCCGTTGGATGGAACTGAACAAATTCCATATCCTGCATAGGTATACCTGCACGTATGCACATACCTCCACCGTCACCAGTGCAAGTATGAGCGGATGTAGCAGAAAAATATGCTCTTCCATAACCTCCTGTTGCAAGCACTACCATATGCCCTCTAAAAACATGTAGTGATCCATCATCAAGATTCCACGCCATCACTCCTTTACACTCACCATTTTCCATAATTAGATCGGTAGCGAAGTACTCAATAAAGAATTGAGCTTGATGTTTTAAGGCTTGCTGATAAAGAGTATGTAGTATTGCATGTCCTGTTCTATCCGCCGCCGCGCAAGTCCTTTGTGCAGGTTTTCCCTTTCCATATTCAGTAGTCATGCCCCCAAAAGGACGTTGATAAATTTTACCTTCTTTAGTCCTGGAAAACGGTACACCATAGTGCTCTAGCTCAATAACACTTTCAGCAGCATGCTTACACATATAAGTAATAGCATCTTGATCTCCTAACCAATCCGACCCTTTGACTGTATCGTACATATGCCAGCGCCAATCATCGGCGCCCATATTACCAAGAGCTGCACTTATACCTCCTTGGGCAGCTACTGTATGACTTCTAGTCGGAAACACCTTAGTAATGCACGCGGTACTAAGACCAGATTCGGCCATGCCAAATGTAGCCCGCAGCCCCGCCCCACCAGCTCCCACTACTACTACATCAAATTCATGGTTAATTATATTATACTCGTGAGTCATATTAAGATTCCGTTATATGTTTATTACATGCAAAGCAGCCATAACAAAGCTGATAATTGTTACTATAGAGAAAATTTGTACCAATAGAACCAATACTAGCCTTATTGCTCTACAATGAATATAATCTTCAAGTATAACACGCATCCCTAGGGCTGCATGATAAAACCCAGCTATAGTAAATAATATAAGCATAACTATGTTATAAGGTTTTTTTACAACTTCAATTATTCCACTTACTTCTAACCCACTTAAATTCCAAGAAAAACAAATCAACCAAATAGTTGCAATTGTAAGCACTACGCCTGTAACTCTCTGGTGCCACCAATGCGCTGATCCAGAGCCCGCTGAACCTAAATTTTTTGCTATAGCTAGATCAGATCTGTATTTATTTTTCATAAGTCATAACCTCGTATAAATAGCCAATATATAACTGTTAAACATACTGATGCTATCACAGCAAGCCAACCAGTTAAATTGATCGATTTAATTGAAAAGCCATACCCAGCATCCCATACGAGATGCCTGACCCCTGTACAAAAATGATAAAAATAGCCATAACTCACTATAAATAATATAGATTTTACCCCAAAACTATTTAAACACTCTAAGTAACATGGCTGGAATTTACTAAATACCCAAAATATAAACCACCAACAAAACCCACTCAAGGCAAAAAATAAGCCCACCCCACTTAAACGATGACCGATAGATAACACAGAACTTATCTGTAGTTTATATATACTTAAATGAGGCGAAAGTGGCCTTGATTTTTTTATTACGACCTTGTCTTTAGACATAAAAAACTTCTTTCTTTATTCAATTAGCTTGAAAATTTGCTTAATTTATATGATAGGGTAGATATAATTCTTGCTTTTGACAAGGACTTCAAGGTTATTTAGAGTAAAAATAACTACCATTTATGTAGTTTGAGACTCATTCATCCCTTAGAAACAAAAGTAAAAAATTCACCATACTAACGTACTAAATTATCTTTATTACATTTTTCGATAGAAGATTTGGTAGTAATCATACATTGAGCAACTTTATCTGAAATCCATAAATCTTGCTCAACTAAAATCTCAAATTTTTTATCAGTTACTGCTTGATTGAGTTCTTGCGAATAATTTTCATGAGCCTTAGTATAATGTATACCTAGGTAATCAATTCCAGCTGCATCAGCAAACATTCTCACGTCCTCAATCTTTTTGATACTATTATCTATGTGAATGATTCTCTTGGGCTCAAACTTAACTTTCTCCAAAAAAATCTTAAGAATAACCCCTTTTGGATACCTTGAAGTAAATAATATACCATTTTTATACAGAGGTAGCAGATCATTAGAACGCTTTTTTATAAGAGAATCAAACCTCATCTCAGTAACCAAAAAACTTGAACTAAAATCTATGCCGAAATTTTTTAATGTCTCCACCCTAAGATCTTCTTTAGTCTGCGCTGCAGAAATTGCTCCAGTATACCCACCAGTTAAAGCTATAACCTTGGTTCCATTATGCTGAATCGCTTTAATGATTTGGGGGATATTTTCATCTACAAGCTTAGGCTCGTAGTTAAGCAAAACAATCTTGTCTAGTCTTTTAGCCTCCTCTATTCCTTTTGTAAGCTCTATTTGCTTAAGAAATTGCTTATATTTAGGTATAAATTTATGAGCAAGGATTTGATCTTTTGGCGAAAATATTACACCTTTTACATCGAAAGTTACCAGATCATCTTTTGTCAATTTTAAAACTTCCTGACGAATTAAAAACATGTCAGTAGTATTAATTACTTTTGCATTCACAGTTTCTATAAAAAAATTCAAACTAATTAATATTGATAAAAAAATACACGACCGCATAATAACTCTCTAAAAGGAAAAGTTGTGTACCTAAGTTACTGTTCTCCTTAGGTCAACCTCAAGTTCTTACTAAATAACTCTACCAAACATATAATAGTCCTTATGTTCTCCTTCTACAACTTCATATTTTTTCATAAAGCCTTCTTTTTTAAAACCACATCTTTCTAGTACCTTAATTGACTTCTCATTGTCGGTTATTACTGTTGCTTGAATTCTAACCAATGCAAGACCAAAATCAGCAAAATGTAATATACCTTTAATCGCCCTGAGCATAACGCCCTTGCCCCAATAATCGGGACTTAGATCATAACTAATTTCTGCTCTAGAATTAGCAAAAGAAATATGGTTAAAACCGGCTGTGCCAATCATTTTATTAGTTTCTTTTAATGCAATAGCCCAGTAAACACTTCTCTTCGCCGGAAATAAACTACCCCAATATTGAACCTCTTCCAAAGCCTTTTCAATTGTTTGGGGTCTATTTTCTTTTGTCAAAAAACCTTCCATCTCATCACGATTCATATAATCAAGATAATCCTCGGCATCAGTCGCTAAAATCTCACGAAGCACTATCTCACCGAGATCTAAAGCTGGGAATGGACCAAAGAAATATTGGGTATTCATTAATTACCTCACATATGGAATGCGGTCTACTTGGCCATTTGTTTTAAAAGCTTCTAAACGAACTAAACAAGCATGGCACGTTCCACAAGATAATGCCGATGGGGTTGGATCATAACATGATATGGTTTCTGAATAATCAACTCCAAGCTCAAGACCTTTTGCAACAATTTCGGCTTTTGACATATTAATTAGTGGTGCATTGATATTAACCTTATTCCCTTCTACGCCAAGCTTTGTTGCCAAATTTGCCATTGCGGCAAAACTCTTAAGATACTCCGGTCTACAATCGGGATAATTTGCCGAGTCAGTCATATGTGCTCCAATGAATATATCTAAAGCACCAATAACTTCAGCATAGCCAAGAGCATAACTCAGAAATATAGTATTTCTTGCCGGTACATAGGTCACAGGGATGTTATCACCTATCTCGCTTGCATTTAAGTATTTAGGAACCTTAATGGCCTTATCTATTAACGCCGAACTACTAAATGCCGATAAATCCAAATTAATAACTTGATGTGCTTTCACGCTATAATTTGTAATAAAACTCTTGATCTTTGCTATTTCAACCAAATGAGTCTGAGAGTAATTAAAACTTAGAGCATAAATCTCGTACCCATCTTTATCTAACATTGCAAGAACTGTCGACGAATCTAGACCACCACTAACTAAAACCACTGCTTTTTTCATAAAAATTACTCTATTCCAAGATTTTTGTGAATTTGATATGATAAACGATAACCGTTATTTATGGCTATATCAACAGCAAGTTTAAGGTTTTGTATATTAATTTCCTCTTTATACTCATCCATTGCTTGAACAAAAACTGGTATATTACATTTTTTCTGCCCTAGCTCAGGCACAGAGGAATATTCCTTTATATTAGACGAAATAAGAAATTTAAATGCACTGATATTGGGTAGCAGATCCTCTCTTATTGAAAGATAGCTGCCTCCTACGACCTTTGGAGAACAAATAATTTCAACATCTTTAGGAATTGTCCTATAAATCGTCCCATTAGTCTCAATTTGCAAAGCATAATTATCTTTTAATAGTATATCACATAAAAGAGATATTTCTTGACGGAAAGGCTCGCCGCCAGTAACAACTACTAGGTTTACTGATTTAACATTTTTATCATTTAAACTCAATTGTCGAACTTTGAATATTATTTCGTCAAGGCTAATCTCAACAAACTCTTCAAAATCAGTGTCACAAAAGGTACAAGCTAGGTTGCATCCACCCAGTCTTACAAAAATCGCAGGAACACCAACATTGGGCCCTTCTCCCTGTAATGTTTTAAAAATTTTTTGAACTTTAAGTACCGAGCCATCGCCAAATTCAGCAGCTCTTTTTAGGTTATTTCCACGCATAGAGCTATCTCAATTTTAATGAAGACAAGCCAATCAATGCAAAAACTATAGCCAAGATCCAAAATCTTATTACTACCTTCGATTCAGGCCAGCCTTTTTTCTCAAAATGATGATGTAATGGAGCCATAAGAAATATTCTTTTTCCACCCATTCTTTTAAAATAAAAAACTTGAATAATCACTGATAATGTCTCAATAACGAATACTCCCCCAATAATACAAAGAACTAATTCATGTTTAGTAATAACACTTATTGTTCCAATTACTCCGCCTAATGACAGGCTACCAGTATCCCCCATAAATATTTCAGCAGGCTGTGCATTGTACCATAAAAATCCTAGACTACTGCCTATTATTGCGGCACACAGAACCGTAAGCTCTCCAACATGTGGCACGTGAATTATTTGTAAGTAATTTGCATATATACTGTTACCTACTAGGTATGAAATTAAACCAAAAGATGCCACTGCAATTGCTATAGATCCTATCGCCAAACCATCTAACCCATCAGTCAAATTTACAGCGTTAGAGGAACCAATAATTACAACCATAGCAAATGGTATATAGAAATAACCTAAATCCCAAAACAAATTTTTAAAGAAAGGAAAAGCTAGTTGAGTTGCAAATTCTGGCCTAGAAAAATACAAAATAGCGATAAATGCAAGAGTGCTAATTATGAACTGAATAACCAATTTCATTCTACCACTAACACCAAGATAATTATTTTTACTTACTTTTTTATAATCGTCAATGAACCCTAGTATGCCGAATGAAACTAGAACAAAAAGTACAATCCAAATATATGGATTAGATAAATTAGCCAATAGTAGTGTTGTAAGAGTCGTTGACCCAAGAATCATTAACCCCCCCATTGTCGGGGTACCGGCTTTACTAAAATGACTAGCTGGCCCATCGCCTCTAATTGGCTGGCCATTTTTTTGCATGCCTCTAAGGTATCGGATCAGCTTAGGCCCTATATATAAAGAAAGCGCCGTACTCACCAAGATAGCAAGACCACTTCTGAAACTAATGTATGTAAATAAATTGGCGATATGAAATTTATGTGCAAAAGGAACAAGTATGTTATAGAGCATTCTTAACTCCTAGCTTAGTCGCTACTCTTTCTAGACCTATACTTCTTGAACCTTTGATGAGTATTAACTCACCACCGACAATATATTTATCAATTTCGGCACCAAGCAATTCAGCATCATCAAAGCAAAATACTTTAACATCTTTATTAAATTGGTCTCTTAGTTGTTTCATACTTTCGCCAACTAAAAATAACCTTTTTACCCCAGAATCTTTAATCCGTGGAACTATATTCATGTGAAGTTCATGCGCAAATTTACCAAGCCCCCCCATGTCTCCAAGTATAGCAACTTTATTTTCATTATCAAACAAGCTTAAATATTCTAAAGCAGCATTCATTGATTGAGGATTAGCATTATAATAGTCACAAATAATTTTATATTCCTTTTTACCATGCTTTACGTTCAACAAACCACCTCTACCAACAAGAGGAGTGAATGAAGATATCGCCGCCGCTGCCGCTTCGGGATCAAGCTTTAGGGCCTTCACAACAGCAAAAGCAGCCGCAAAATTCTCAGCCAAGTGAACTGGTATGAGTGGTATAATTAACTCTAACTCTTCACCATCAATACTATATGATAATCTTAAAGTATCATCCTCCAAGATTTCGCTTGAAACAAACCTTACTCCAGAATCTACCTTCTTACCAAAAGTTTGTACGTTCTGCATTCCAGCTCGATCAATATTCTGTAGGCAACGTTCATAAGTGGTAATGTCACGGTTAACAATTGCTATTCCTTCATTAATATCCATTCCCTCAAATATCTCGCATTTAGCATCAGCAATTTCCCCAACAGAATTAAAAGACTCTATATGGCCTTCAGAAATAGCTGTAATTAAAGCAACATCCGGTATAGCAAGCTTACTGAGCTCGCTAAGCTCTCCTTTTGCACTCATCCCCATCTCAATTACCGCATATTGAGTATCATTTGGCATCGATGCTAAGCAAAGAGGAACTCCTAAATAATTATTAAAATTCCCATGACTAGCATGCGTTTTTCCATAAACACTAAGCATTATCTTTGTCGCTTCTTTTGTACTAGTCTTTCCAACACTGCCCGTTATTGTAATAAATTTAGCTTTTGAATTTCTACGTTTAAATTCAGCTAAATCCATTAAAGCTTCATACGTATCATCAACTAATATTAGCTTAGTCTGATCAACACCAATAACTTCTTTGGAAACAATTGCTGCGCCTGCGCCATTATTTAAAGCATCTTCAACAAATTCATGTCCATCACGCATACCTTTTAGCGCAATAAAGATATCTCCTTGCTCAATGTCCTTAGAGTTAAATTGCACTTTGCCAAATTCTCTATTACCAGCAATGCTAAGTGACAATGCCTTGCTCAATTCTTGGGTTGTCCAAATCATTACAAAAAAACCTCTATTTGATTTCCACTGAATATATCATTATTACACTTTACCTTTCTACCATGTTTTTTAACATTTTAGTAGCAATTGCTATATCACTAAATTCTTTGACTTCGTGCCCTATTATCTGATAATCTTCATGCCCCTTTCCCGCAATAAGTAGTATATCTCCGCTCTCTAAATTTTCAATTGTACGGGTAATAGCTTCTTTACGATCTGCTATTTCAATACTATTTGGGGCACCAAGCGCAATCTCATTTCTAATTTTAGTTGCATCTTCGGTGCGCGGATTATCATCAGTTATCACTACATAATCTGCAATATCTGTTGCGATTTTTCCCATTATGGGACGCTTTAGCACATCTCGATCACCCCCACATCCAAAAACTACCAAGAGTTTTCCAGCCTCAGTTTTTATTTTTTTAAGCTCGCTTAAAGATTGCATCAAAGCATCCGGAGTATGAGCATAATCAACAAACACTTGGGAATCAGAATTTGGTTCTGTAATTCTCTGTAACCGTCCACAAACTGCTTTTAATTTTGGTAACACCTTGACAATATCATCAAATATAATGCCTAGGTTATACACCAATTTTGCTGCTATCAATATGTTTATAGCTTGAAAAGAACCAATAATACTTGTAGAAAAATTGTGTTTCTTTTGTAAGAACTCAAAAGAAATTTCTTGACCTACAACACTTCCAGTGCAATCAATTACATTAATATCACCATCCCTACCAACAGTAAAATATTGAATTGAACGCTCTTCTAAAAATTCCTTAATTGAATCAAAAAATAATATCTCTGAATTAATAACAGCCTCACCATCCTTCTCTAAATAATCGCTAAAAAGCCTAAGTTTAGATTGCAAGTAATTTTCCATTGTTCCATAATACTCCAAATGATCTTGGGAAAAACTTGTAAATGCCGCAGATTTAACATGAATATTACCGAGTCTTTTTTGGTCTAAACCATTGCTTGAAGCTTCTAAAGCCACATTTTCTACACCGCTTTCTTCTAGAATATTTAATATTCTTCTAAAACTAACTGGATCAATAGTTGTTTGGGAAGATGTTTCAATATTATTTAAATCACCTATTAATTTTGTATTAGACTCCAAACCCAAAGTACCCATACAAGCACTAGTTTTTCCAAGTAATGATAAGATTTGGTGAACATACGATACTACGGAGCTTTTTCCATTTGTTCCGGTCACAGCTATAATATTATCCGGCCTTTTAGGATATAATATCCCAGCAGCAATAGCTAAGCTCATTCTAGCATCTTGGACGTATATTACTTTATCAGCATGAAGAGTATAACTCTTATTATCAGTAAAAATTAATGAAGCTCCTTTTCTTAAAGCTTCCTCAATAAACTGATTGCCATCAAAATTGTACCCCTGAATTGCAAAAAAAGCATCACCTGGATTTACATTTCGTGAATCAAATGAAATACCTTTGATTCTTTTTTCTACAAATAGCTTTTGTAATTTAAGTTTCATCTCTTATCTTGTACTCAATGTTATTTAACTCTTGTATTTCTTCACTCTCTTCATCAAGCTTTGTTATACCATAAAGCGCGACTAACCGTCTAAGAACAGCACCAACAGTTGGAGCCGCAGTCCATCCCCCTCCAGCAAAACCAAATGACTCTTTAATTCCTACTGGTTCATTATAAACTATATATATCATGTATTTTGGATTCGAAGCAGGAACAATACCAAAGAAAGAAGACATTCTTCGGTCCTTGTCGTATCCTCCGGCATGAGCAATATTAGCCGTGCCTGTTTTGCCACCAACATAGTACCCCTTAACTTCAGCCTTTGAACCCGTTCCATCGCTAACAACAAGACGCATAAGCTTCCTCATCGCTAGTGAAGTGCTCTCTTGGAACACTCTTTCTCCTACTAACTTTTCCTTAGGATCTCTTTTTATCAAAGTTAATGGATAGATCATACCTCCATTTATAATAGGCATCATTGCTTGTATAAAATGCGCTGGACTCACAGATATTCCATAGCCATAAGACATAGTTATTAAACTTAAATCAGTCCAGCGGGAAAAATTTGGGAATAGTGGTCTGGATCTTTCAAGAACTTCAATTTGCAATGGTTCAAGTAGCTTTAACTTTCTTAGATATTCAAGTATATTTTGCTTACCTGTTGCTAGAATAATCTGTGCTAAACCAACATTACTTGATTTGAGAAAAATATGCGGGACTGAGTGCCACCCTTTTAGGGGGCGTGGATGATCTTTAACTTGAAAACCTTGCACCCGAAGATAACTTAAATCATAAGCGTCATTAATTGCGGTAGAATCAGTATCAAGGCCAACTGCCACAGTCAAAGCTTTCATGCCAGACCCCATTTCATATACTCCTTGCGAGACCATATTAAACAACTGCTCAGATTTTGCAGCCCCGGGGTTATGGGGATCGAAATCAGGTTTACTTACTAAGGCTAAAATTTCTCCATTATTTGGATCCACTATTATTCCTGCAGCGCCTTTAGCTTTGAATTTCTTCATGACTATTTCCATCTCTTCACTAAGGATATTCTGAATACGAACATCAATCGAAAGCTGCAGAACATCACCCATAGTCGTTCTATCTTCCTTTTCTTTTTGACCAGTAATGAATTTTTCAAAAAATTGCTCAATACCTGCAAGACCATTCATATCTCTGCCAACGTAGCCAATTACGTGAGATAGCAAATTACCATATGTATAGATCCTTTTTTGCTCTCTTTCAAAACCAAAACCTGGCATACCAAGGTTGTATATTTTTTCATGCTCAAGTGGAGTGACATCTCTTTTTATCCAAACAAAACTTTTGTTACTTTTTAAATCAGCCAAGATTCTTTTTGCATCTAGGTCAGGAATTACAAGTAGTAATTTTTTTAGCGACTCTTCTGGTTCAGCAATTTTTCTAGGATTAGCATATAAAGAAGCCCCAGGAAGATTCACTGCGAGTAAATTATTATTTCTATCAGTGATGTCAACTCTGTGTGTCAATTTACGATTCATTGTTTTTTGAAAATTTATATAATCGCTACTGGCTATGATTAGCAACCTGACACTTATTACAAGAAAAATTAAAGAAAATCCGATTATTACAACAAAAATCCGAACTCGCGCAACTGAGTGAGATAAATCCCATCTAAACAAAGATTTTAAAGATATCTTCCTAAGAAATGCACCACCAACATTTTGGGTAACTGACTTGAGTCCTATCCGTCTTACAAATAAAACGTGAAAAGTTTTAAGCAAGGCTATTCTTGAATATAGTAAATAATAAACGACTAGCCGAAGAAAAGCGATGATATGACTTTTCCCTCCTAGAATTAGCCGATTAATATTTTTAGCTAGATTACTCATTTCTTAACAAAATCTTATCTTTTCACACCGATATATACCTTATTTTTATAATTTTTGCGACAAAAATTACTGGCAACTAATGATCTTGGATTTATTAGGGTTAAAAACATTCCTAATTCTACTAGAAATTAAAACAAGCAAGACTCATAAAGCCGCTTTTGTACGTTTAATTTGAGGAATGGTAGTAATAAACGCTTTTGCAGAAATCTACTTCTTCCCAGAGGCCATGGTTACATACTTGCTTGGCCCCTTTCTATATCTCCATTTGGTATTTTCACTTCTTTTCTTAATACTAGCAATCTGTCTAACTTCAAAAAGCTTTTCATCTTTTATATTTGGATCGAGTTCCATCTGAGCTAGATTAGTATCAGAAAGCTTTATATATTCATCATTTAAAGCTTTTAATCTTGCTGGAGAAGTCAAGTAGGCTAATTCAGCTTTTAATAGGTGAATTTTATCTACCTCGTCTTGGACTTGGCTATTAACCTCCGTGAGTTCGCTTTTAATACCCATAACATTTTCTTTTATAGTAAATAGTGTATAAACTGATAGTAGACATACTATAACAACTATATATACAGGTGACTTTTCAAGTAACATTGTTACCTCCTATTTTTTCAGCAACCCTTAATTTGGCTGATCTAGATCTAGCATTCTCTTGAACCTCTTCTCTAGTAGGAACCACAGGTTTTTTAGTAATAATTCCAAGCCACTTTCCTTGCGGAAGGCTATCCTCTTTTTTCGAGTATTTTGATTTAGGAATTTTTTTTACAGAACATTTTTTAAAAAAATTCTTAACAATACTATCTTCAAGCGAATGAAACGAAACCACGATAATTCTACCGCCTGGAACTAATAAATCTTCTGCATGGGCCAGAAATCGTTCCAAAGCCCCTAGTTCATCATTAACATAGATCCTGATAGCTTGAAAAGTTTTCGTGGCTGGATCTATTTTTTCAGAACGATAATGCTTGGACTGACGTATAATTTCCGCTAGCTTTAATGTTGTATCAATAGGATTAGTCGCTCGATAAGAAACAATATTTTTTGCTATTGCCCTCGATTGCACTTCTTCTCCATATTTATATATAATATCAGCTATTTCTTGTTCAGAGGCAGTTTCTACAAACTCTGCTGCACTCATGCCGGAAGCACTCATTCTCATATCAAGTGGACCATCTTGCATAAAAGAAAAGCCTCTTGCAGCCTGATCTACTTGCATTGAAGAAATTCCTAAATCAAGCACTATTCCATCAAATTTTTGACCCTTTAACTTTAAAGTTGCCTCAGAAAAATTTGTTTGAATGAAATTAAATCTATCGCCATAGTCCGAAGAGACATCATTAGCAAAATTTATTACCGTTGGATCTTGATCAAGAGCAGTTACATAACAATTACTGTTTGATAAAATTGCTCTCGTATATCCACCAGCACCAAATGTGCAATCAAGATACCTACCGCCATCTTTTATGGATAAATATTCAACAACTTCATTAAGCAAAACAGAACGATGAGGAAGATTGGACTTATTCTTTTCTACCTTACTTAAATCCATCATCTACTCTCCTGACCTATCTTTTTTATTTTTCAGAATCGACCTATTTTCTTGAGCAATAAGTCGCGCAGATTTTAAATATTTTTCAAAATTACCCGGATTCCAAATCTCAAATACTAGCCCTTTTCCTACAAAACACCCTTGATTAGTAATGCCAGCTTGATTGGTTAAATAAGAAGGCAATGTAACCCTACCCTCATTATCAAACTGAAGCTGAATGGCTTCTCCAAGGACAATAGTTTCAAACGCGTCTCTCTCATCAGAATAGGGATCAAGCCTTTGAATGATCCTGCTGAGTTCCTCCAAATGAGACATACTACAAGCTTCAATGCAGTTATTTTTAAAAGAGGGATAAACAATGATGCCGTTAAAATTTTCTGTCCCAAGAGCAGCTCGATAGCTGGCCGGAATTGATACCCTTCCCTTTACATCGATCTTATTTACATACTTAGAAAGAAAAATATTCATATTTTTAAGTCACAATAAGTATGGCGCATTTTGCCTTGAATATAGTCTAACACAAAATTTGGTAAGAAATGGGTTAATATGGGTTTTTATGGTCTTGGATGGAAAATAAGGCTAATTTTTAATAGAGTCAAGTGATATTTAGGTAACAAGTTCCCCGATACAGGTAATTTTTATCATTTTTTAAAGCAGTATTTCTTATCGTGCATCCTTCGTGCTATAGTATAATGACTAACAAATTAAATTAATGGATTAAATTTATGGATTTATTATTACTCTCAATAAGCGTTCTGATTATAATAACGCTAATGTTCATGATAAAAATTGTGCCTCAACAACAGGCGTGGGTTTTAGAGAGACTTGGTAAATATGACAGGGTTCTTGAACCTGGTCTTAATCTCATAATTCCAATTATTCAAAGAGTAGCTTACAAACATACTTTAAAAGAACAAGCGGTAGACGTTCATGCACAAACGGCAATATCCAATGACAACGTTACACTCCTTATAGACGGAGTATTATATGTTAAAATTATTGACGCTACTGCCGCTTCATATGGAGTCGAAAATCCATATTATGCAATAACTCAGCTAGCTCAAACAACTATGCGTTCTGAGATTGGTAAGTTAAAACTAGATAGAACTTTTGAAGAAAGAGAGACATTAAATCACGCTATTGTCTCTTCAATTAACCAAGCAGCTACAAACTGGGGTATTCAGTGCATGCGCTATGAAATTAAAGATATTCAACCACCAACTACTATCCTTGAGGCAATGGAACTAGAAGTAGCTGCAGAAAGGCAAAAACGCGCAAGAATAATGGAATCAGAAGGCCACAGACAGGCTCAAATAAACGTTTCTGAGGGTGAAAAGGCTCAAGTCGTTCTTAAATCTGAAGCAGCTTATACCGATCAGGTCAATAGAGCCAGAGGCGAAGGGGAAGCGATCTTGTTTGTTGCCGAAGCTACTGCAAAAGGTATTAGCATCGTCGCTAGTGCAATTAAACAGGATGGTGGTCAAGATGCTGTATCTTTAAAAGTTGCTCATCAATATATA
Organism: Rickettsiaceae bacterium; assembly: GCA_021741285.1. Taxonomy (GTDB): domain Bacteria; phylum Pseudomonadota; class Alphaproteobacteria; order Rickettsiales; family Rickettsiaceae; genus Megaera_A. Next base: position 16,097 of record JAIOYD010000009.1, read on the forward strand.
GAAGCCTTTGGTAAGCTGGCTAAAGATTCCAACACAATTCTACTACCAGCGGACCTGGGGTCTCCAAGCAGCGTAATTGCACAAGCTATGACTATATTCAACAATGTAAAAACAACTACTGGCAAAAAGAGCTAGCTTGCCAAGCCTATTAGGCAGCGCCCTTAGAGGTGTTGCCTATCTAGAGGCTAAAGTTTTGTCATAGCAAGTGACAATCTTACGTAATACGCCATCTAAAAAAAATATACAAATATAAAAAAGCAACTAGACCTCTTGCATAACCGCAGGGATTGATTAAACTGGTTGCTTTTAAAGCAAGGATATTAGATGAGGTTTGAACAAATAAAGTGTGAAGCCCAAGAAGAGTTTCGCAGATTGACGGGAATCAAGCGCACAACGTTT
>JAIOYD010000010.1 GCA_021741285.1 Rickettsiaceae bacterium
ACAATGGGTTAGTCTGATCCATAAATTGTGACAACTGTGAGGGACTGAAAAATTCCTTAACCACCGAACCAAGAACCTTCGAGTTTACTAAATCAAGTGGCATCAACGCCTCGATATCAACGACCGTCATACGCTCACGAATCGATTTTTCCATACGTACCAAACCAACGCGGAACTGATTTTCTAGCAACTCTCCGACTGATCGCACTCTCCTGTTTCCTAAGTGGTCAATATCATCAACAGATCCCTTTCCATCTTTTAAATCAATTAGGACTTTTACAATAGCTTTAATATCCTCCTGAGTTAAACAGGTATTTTCTTCCGGAACATTAATATCTAAACGAGAGTTTAATTTAATTCTCCCAACTTCCGATAAATCGTATCTATTAGCATCAAAGAATAGATTTTCAAAAAGAACTCTACCCGCTTCAACGGTAGAGGGTTCGCCAGGGCGCAGCACTCTAAAAATATCAATAAGAGCTGAACCTTGATCTTGGTTTTTATCTGCACAAAGCGTATTTCTTATATAAGCATCACTGTATGGAGAAACTTTTAAAATCTCAACTATTTTTATACCAGCTGATATTAATCCATTGATACTATCCTCAGTAAGGGCATCACCTAAACCTATCAAAACCTCACCACTTTTTGTGTCAACTATTTCTTTGCCAACGTAACTACCCACGAGAGTATCGTTTTGGACTAGAATTTTTTTCAAGCCATTTTCTACAAATTTCTTGGCTAATCTTGGGGTAATTTTTTGCCCAGCTTCTAAAAGCACTTCATTAGTTTCAGCATCAATTAAGTCTGCATGCAAACGCTGAACTACGACTTCGCTTGGATTAAATTCTTTGATCCAACCTTTTTTCTTGTGCTCATAGACTTCATTATCATAATAAGAGCTAAGAATTTCCTTCTTAGTCATACCTATAGCAAATAACAAGCTAGTTACTGGTAATTTTCTCTTACGATCGATTCTAATAAAAATTATATCTTTTGCATCAAATTCAAAATCAAGCCATGAACCTCTATAAGGAATGATCCTTGCAGAATATAAAAATTTACCTGAAGAATGAGTTTTACCTTCATCATGGTAGAAAAAACCACCTGGGGATCTATGCATCTGAGAAACGATAACTCTCTCCGTCCCATTAATGATAAAGGTACCATTCTTTGTCATGAACGGTACATCTCCCATATAAACTTCTTGCTCTTTAATGCCTTTAATTTCTTTGGCTCCTGTAGTTTCATCTATATCTAGAACGCTTAATCTCAGCGTTACTTTTAACCCAGCAACGTAGCTTAAGCCTCTTTGGATACATTCTTCAACATCGTATTTCGGATTATCAAAAGAATATTTAACAAACTCTAGCGTTGCTATATTAGAAGGATCCTGAATTGGAAAAATAGAAGCCAGCACCGCCTGCAAACCCCTATTACTTCTCTCATTTTCAGATAAATGAAGCTGTAAAAAACTGTCTTCATAAGATTTTTTTTGAATTTCAATCAAATTTGGTATAGAGGCTACCAACTTAATCTTACCGAAGTTTTTTCTAACTCTCTTACTTGGTTGTAAGGATTGCAGCATAAGATCTCCAGATATTTTTATCGATTACTAATGTATCATGCCAATTTCGCTTGTAAAATGGTATGCGTGAATTTTCAAACTCAAGATGCTCCTGCTTAGTAAGGAACGTACCATCATTTTTAAATTCAAGCATGTGATTTAAAAGCTAAAAATAGCGCCAGTTATTCAAGCTTAATTTATTTTACTCCAAAAATTTATAGTGAATAAAATAACAATTAATTAAACTAAAATACTATAAACCCAGACATAACAAACAAATCATTATTAAGCACTTGCATGTAAAATTTAAATTCTTGCTGAGCCACGTTTCACATGCAAAAGTCGCATTTTCTATTGAACTTTGGTAAGCAATATGAAAGTGCAACTAATCTCACTTTAAACATCAAAGTATAATAAATTACAATTTACTTAACTTCTACTTTAGCTCCAGCAGCTTCTAGTTCCGCTTTAACTTTTTCAGCATCAGCTTTTGCTATACCTTGCTTTACTGGAGAAGGAGCGCCATCAACTAGATCTTTTGCTTCTTTCAAACCAAGACCTGTTATAGCTCTAACTACTTTAATCACTTCAATTTTTTTGTCACCCGCAGCTGCCAGAACAACATCAAATTCTGTTTGCTCTGAAGCAACCTCACCAGCTACTGGAGCCGCCATCGCAGCAACAGGAGCGGCAGCAGAAACTCCCCATTTTTCTTCTAAAAGCTTGGAAAGGTCAGCCGCTTCCATTACTGTAAGAGCTGATAGATCTTCTGCGATTTTTGTTATATTTGCCATAATTTTTACCTTTTAAACCTATTTATTATTAATTTTTATCTGCGTAAGCCCCTATAACCCTAGCCAAAGAACCAGCTGGAGCCTGCAAGACTCTTGCAAGTTTTGTTGCTGGAGCTTGTAACAAACCAACAATTTTGCCTCTAAGCTCATCAAGAGATGGCAATTTAGCAAGCTGTTGTACTGCACTTACATCCAGAATCATCTCATTCACTATACCCCCAATAATTTTTAAATTATTGTTGGTTTTAGCAAATTCCACTACACCTTTCGCAGCAGCTACTGGATCTTCGGAATACGCAATCGCCGTTGGTCCAGAATACATCTTAGGATCATACACCTTCGCTATATTCGATGCCGCTATGTTAGAAAGGGTATTCTTTACTACCTTAAACGATGCACCTTTCTCTCTCAGAGATTTACGTAACTTTGTAACCTCTGCAACAGTCAGGCCGTGGTAGTGTGTTACGATTACAGAATTAGAGGTCTTATAAATAGCCTCTAATTCTTCCACAAAACTTTTCTTTTCAGATCTTAACACTTCTATTTCTCCAAATATTCCTAATTAGAAATTGTTGACAAATCAACCTTCAACGAAGGCCCCATGGTTGAAGACATATGAACTTTCTTCAAATACACACCTTTTGCACCAGCTGGCTTTGCTTTGATGACAGAGCTAATAAAAGCCTGAGCATTTTTAAGCAAATCGCCTTCTGCAAAAGAAACTTTACCAAGGCCCGCATGAATTATCCCAGCCTTTTCAACTCTATACTCTACTTGACCACTCTTTGCATTCTTCACCGCAGTGGCAATATCTGCCGTCACTGTACCTAGTTTTGGATTTGGCATAAGCCCCTTAGGTCCCAAAACCCTAGCTACTTGTCCTACTATTCCCATCATATCTGGCGTCGCAATACATACGTCAAAATCAATTTTTCCAGCTTTAATATCATCTATAATAGCCAAAGACCCGGCTAAATCAGCACCAGCAGCCTTTGCTTCTGCAATTTTTTCATCCTTACAGATAACAGCAACCTTAACATCCTTACCAAGACCAGCTGGAAGAGAAACTATTCCTCTAACCATTTGGTCAGAATGCCTTGGATCTACCCCCAGATTAATTGCAACTTCTAACGTTTCATCAAATTTAGTAAAGCTAACTTTTTTAATAGTCGCAATTGCTTCTTGCAAAGAATATTGCTTAGTTTGATCCAACTCTTTTATCACTGCCGCTATTTTCTTACCCATAATATCCTATATTTTGCTTGTGTTTGAATCTATTTTATTACTTCAAGACCCATAGATTCAGCAGATCCAGCTATAATCCTTGCAGCCGCAGCCAAATCATTGGCATTTAAATCTTGCATCTTAATTTTTGCAATTTCTTCACAATCAGCCATTGTCACTTGGCCAACAAAAGCTTCTTTTTTTGTTGCACCTGAGCCTTTAGCAATCTTTGCAAATTTCTTCAAAAAGAACGAGGCTGGCGGAGTCTTTGTAATAAAATCAAAACTTTTATCTACATATACTGTGATAATCACAGGAGTTGGCGTACCTGGTTCAACGGAACTAGTTGCTGCATTAAAAGCTTTACAAAATTCCATAATATTCACACCTTTTTGACCAAGCGCAGGACCAATGGGTGGGGATGGATTTGCTTTCCCAGAAGGAATAGTCAACTTAATGTAACCAGTGATTTTCTTTGCCATGACCTTAATCCTTAAACTTAATGTTTGTATAAATAATATTATCTAAATTAACTCTTTTTCACTTGAGTAAATCTAAGCTCTATTGGAGTTGCCTTACCAAAAATAGAAACCGAAACTTTTAACTTTTGCCCTTCCACATTCAACTCTTCTACAACACCAGAGAAACTATCAAACGGCCCATCGATAACTTGAACTTTGTCTCCCACACTGTAAAGACTCGATGCACTAGCCGTCTTTGACTCCGATTCAAGCTTCTTAAATATCCCTTCTGCTTCGGCATTACTAAGCGGCTGAGGCTGAGTTTTACTACCCAAAAAACCCGTTGTCTTTGGCACTGATTTCACTAAATGCCAAGACTCATCCGTCATTTTCATCTTAATCAGTATGTAACCTGGCATAAATTTCTTTTCAGTAAGAACTTTTTTACCCCTTTTTATCTCAGGCACTTCTATTACCGGAACAACTACTTCCTCAAAATAATCAGACATTTTTTTCTTAACGACCTGATCTTCGATCATTTTCTTAACCCCTTTTTCAGAGCCAGAAACTGTATGTAGTATATACCACTTAGCCATAATTATCTCTTCATCCAAGCTTATTTACCAATATTTAACAAAAACTGTACTAAGTTATGTATGCCATAATCTAGTACTAAACTAACTAGACTAAATATAAAAACTGCTACAACAACTACCGAAGCAGATGTTATAAGCTCTTTTTTTAGTGGCCATATAACTTTTTTTGCTTCTTGCTTAACCTGGTCAAAAAACTTATACACTTTTAAATTCTTAAACATACGACCTTAAATCTCGTTCTAAAAGCAAAAGTGGCAGGAGCGACAGGCATCGAACCCGCAACCTCCGGTTTTGGAGACCGGCGCTCTACCAATTGAGCTACACTCCTATCATATTCTCAGTACTAATTCAAGTGTTATCACACCATAGCACCGCCTTGATAAACAAAAAACTACTTTTTCTGCTTAATCAAAATCGCATCTACAACTTGTCCAGGCACTTGAGCATAGCTATTAAATTCCATACTATATTGAGCCCTGCCTTGAGACATTGACCTTAACGTATTCACATAACCAAACATTTCAGCCAAAGGAACATGGGCAGATATTACCTGAGCATTACCTCTTGGCTCCATATTTTGAATAGAACCTCTACGGCTATTTAAGTCACCAATAATGTCTCCCATGTAATCTTCGGGAGTAACAACTTCGACTTTCATAATCGGTTCAAGCAGCTTAGCTCCAGCTTTTGGCATACCCTCTCTAAAAGCAGCTTTAGCAGCAATTTCAAAAGCAAGTACGCTAGAATCTACATCATGGAAAGCACCATCTGTGAGAGTAGCTTTAAAGTCAATCATTGGATATCCAGCAACAACACCACCACCCATAATACTCTTTAATCCTTTCTCTACACCAGGAATAAATTCCTTTGGAACAGATCCGCCAACAATTTTACTATCAAAAGTAAAACCACTACCTTGCTCACCTGGTTCAAAAGTAATTTTTACTCTAGCAAACTGACCAGCACCACCTGACTGTTTTTTATGCGTATAGTCAACTTCATAAGAAGTAGTAATCGTTTCACGATAAGCCACTTCAGGAGCACCAACATTCGCTTCAACTTTAAACTCCCTTCTCATTCTATCTACAAGAATTTCTAAGTGAAGCTCACCCATTCCTTCGATATTTGTTTGACCGTTTTCAGTTGTAGACACCCTAAATGACGGGTCTTCCGAAGCAAGCTTGGCAAGCGCAAAACCCATTTTTTCTTGATCAGCAGTTGACTTTGGCTCAACAGCAAGCTTAATAACCGGCTCAGGGAACTCCATTCTCTCAAGAATAAACCCCACATCAGGGCCACACAGAGTATCACCGGTTGTAGTGTTTTTTAAACCCGCTAAAGCCACGATATCACCCGCAACAGCTTCCTTTATATCCTCACGATCATTCGCATGCATAAGCAACATACGACCCACTCGTTCTTTCTGGTTTTTTACAGTATTTACAACTGATGAGCCAGAAGAAAGCTTGCCAGAATAAATTCTTGCAAAAGTAAGAGACCCTACAAAAGGATCAGTCATTATTTTAAACGCCAGAGCTGCAAACGGACCATCTTCTGAATTCGCAATCGTTGTTTCTTCACCGGTTTTAGCGTCAATAGCTTTAGTCAGAGGTATATCAAGTGGCGAAGGTAAATAGTCTACTACAGCATCAAGCAAAGGCTGCACACCTTTGTTTTTAAAGGCAGAACCACAAATTACTGGAACAAAAGTACCAGCAATTGTACCTTTTCTTATACATGACTTTAACTCCGCCTCGGAAATCTCTTCTGCAGCAAGATATTTCTCCATCACAACATCATCAGTTTCAACAGCAGTTTCTAACAACTTCAACCTATACTCATTCGCCTTATCTTTTAAATCCGCAGGAATTTCACCATATGTATATTCCGCTCCTAACGAACCATCTTTCCAAATAATTGACTGCATTTTTACAAGGTCAACCACCCCTTGAAATTCATCCTCAACACCAATTGGTAACTGCAACACAAGCGGCACAGCTCCTAATCTATCAATAATCATATGCACGCATCTAAAAAAGTCTGCGCCAGCTCTATCAAGCTTATTAACAAAACACATTCTAGGAACATGATACTTATCAGCCTGGCGCCAAACAGTCTCAGATTGAGGCTCAACGCCAGCCACACCATCAAAAACAGTTACCGCACCATCAAGAACCCGGAGGGACCTTTCTACTTCAATAGTAAAGTCAACGTGACCAGGAGTGTCGATAATGTTTATTCTCTTATCATTCCAATAACAAGTTGTAGCCGCAGACGTAATAGTAATACCTCTTTCCTGCTCTTGCTCCATCCAATCCATAGTAGCACCGCCATCGTGCACTTCTCCTATATTATGAGACTTCCCTGTATAATAAAGAATACGCTCTGTAGTAGTAGTTTTACCAGCATCAATATGTGCGCATATACCGATATTACGGACGTCAGCTAATGACTTCTTGGACATACCTACCTCTGTTGTTGTGATCTTTGAGCAAAATGCGCGAAAGCTTTGTTAGCTTCTGCCATCTTGTGGGTATCCTCTCTCTTCTTAATTGCAACGCCACGATTATTTGCTGCATCAAATAATTCCTCTGCCAATTTTTCAATCATGCTTCGACCAGAGCGTTTTTGCGCAGCATCAATAACCCAACGTATAGCAAGAGCATAACCTCTTCTTTCATCAACAGGCGAAGGCACTTGATAATTCGCACCACCCACCCTTACCGATGTAACTTCAACATAGGGCTTCACATTGTTCATGCTATCATTAAATGTCTTGAATGGATCAGAACCATGCTTCTTTTCAACTCTAGCAAAAGCTCCATACACCAACCTCTCTGCGAGAGATTTTTTTCCACTTTGCATTACATTATTAATAAACTTTGAAAGCAACACGCTCTTATATTTCGTATCTGGCTTTATTACTCTCTTTACAGCTGCATGACGTCGCGACATTGTATACCTATATCGATTTTATATTTAAATTATTACTAACCCTTAGAAGAAGTGCCGTAACGTGAACGACCTTGCTTACGTCCCTTAACACCTTGAGTATCAAGAGCACCACGGACTATATGATACTTAACACCAGGAAGATCAGGAACCCTACCGCCTCTAACCAAAACAGCCGAGTGCTCCTGCAAATTATGACCTTCACCAGGTATATAAGCATTTACGTACTCTCCGTTACTCAACCGTACCCTTGCAATCTTACGCAAAGCTGAGTTAGGTTTCTTTGGCGTTACCGTTTTCACTATTACACAAACACCTTTAAGAAAAGGATTTGACTTAAGAGCTGGAGACTTACTTTTTCTGACCTTTGACTGTCTACCAAATCTGACCAATTGACTATTTGTTGGCATTTAATTTTACTTCTTCTTTATAAAAATTACAAAAAACTATCAAGGAGGGGTATCATACCCCACTCGACTTTTATATTTAACCGAAAATTTTCAGAACTATACTCAACTTTTTTATTATTGGCAAGGGTTTTGTGTAAGAAAAACTCTAGGCCATGAAGTGAGAGTAAAATTCCTTCTATAATAATTGCATAATAAAGGGTTTTGGTATAATTTTGTACCTTAGAATTACTTAAAAATGGAGCAGATCATAGTAGATTTTTTATACAACTGGCTCGGTCTGAATAAGTCATTATTTATTTTGATAAACAAGCTAACAAATATCGGCTATCTACCAAGTATTTTGCAAATTATCTCTGATATATTTTTTATTGCTAATTTTGCTATTTTCTACTTTGCAGCATGCTTGCTTCTTTATCTTCGCACTCGCCTCACTACTGTTGATAAGAAAAGTTTTTTTATGACAGGTTACTTTGACCTTTCTAGGATAGGTATTTGCTATACACTGTTTGGTTTTACTTTTGCTGCTTTAAAATTCTCAGTCAACTTAAAACGACCCTTCTGCTCTTTGGCCAAAGATGATTTTATTACTATTGCTAATACATCCTTAGAACGCTGCTTCTCCTCTTTTCCCAGCGCGCACACAGGCCTTAGTATATTAGTCGCTTATAGCTTATGGCCTTATATGAACACATATTTAAAAGGGATAAGTTGCTTCGTCATTCTAGCAGTCGCTATCTCACGCACTACCTTAGCGATGCATTATCCAGCTGACATTATGTATAGCATTCTTGTAACAATACTTATAATATTTGCTGGTAACTTTGTATTCAAAATACTAAAAAACAACGCAATCAAATCAATTGGGAATAGAATTTTTAGATTGATTTCCCCCTAATATCATGTAATATTTAAGCTGTGTAATTAGGTGGGGTAAAGATTTTATGTCTAAAAAAGCACCAAGCCCAATAATAATAGGAAGAAGTGAACCTATACCAATATCGCCCAAAACACTACACACCCCTATTATCAGCCAATCTGCGCCCGGAAGCTACTATGATTTTTTTGTAGGCTCCCCCAGAAGTGGTGAAATTCTAGACTTATATAAAAGCAACAAGCTTCTAACAAAGCTATCCTTAGCAATTGGAGAAAAAAATCCTATAGACGAGGATATAGACCAATCGTTACTAGTTGGCGAAAAAAGTGAAGAAGAGTAATTACAATTACTAAAGACTGCGTAGCATACTACCTTGCAGTTCCTTGGCACCAGTTCCATTTTTACTACTAGTAATTAGTATATTGCAGATAAATCCCAAATCAACTAGTTGCTGACGCATCTGAGCGGTGAATTCGTCTATTGCCGTAATTTTATCAGCTTTGGTGAAAATGATTTGAAATTCCTTATCACAAGATTTCAACAGATGCATAATCTCAATGTCATTTTCTTTGATACCTCTTCTAGCATCAATCAATAAATTTACCATCCGCAAAAGATCGCTATTCTGTAAATAATAAACTATTAATTTACCCCAGGCAATTCTTTGATTAGCCGAAACCTTAGCAAACCCATATCCAGGAAAATCTGCCAACATTAATTTATCCGCTATTGAGAAAAAATTGATTTGCTGCGTTCGCCCTGGTGTATGAGACACTCTAGCTAAAGCTTTCCGGTTACATATAGTATTGATCAAACTTGACTTACCAACATTGGACTTACCAACAAAAGCAAACTGAGGAAGAAACAGCTTGGGAAGTTGCTCAGGTTTTGCAACCCCAGCCACAAATTTAGCTTCTTGCCTAAAAAGCTTAATGCTAAGGTCAGCTGCCATTACTATCTAGTTTATTTATATAAAACTGTTGAACAATAGATAATATATTATTCCAAGACCAGTATATCAACAACCCAGCTGGGAATCCACTAAACATAAACAAAAACATCAGTGGCATAAATTTCATTACCTGAGCTTGCACTGGGTCAGTTGGATGCGGGCTCATTTTTTGCTGCAAGAACATTGTCATTGCCATAAATAGAGGCCAGACACCAAGAATTAAGAATGATGGAGGTGTAAATGGCAAAAGACCAAACAAGTTAAAGATAGTAGTAGGGTCAGGAGCAGAAAGATCTTGAATCCAACCAAAAAATGGGGCATGTCTCATTTCAATCGTAACATAGAGCACCTTATATATGGAGAAAAACACCGGTATTTGCACCAATAAGGGCAAACACCCAGAAACTGGGTTAACCTTCTCCCTCTTATACAACGACATTACTTCTTGATTTAGTCTGGCTTTATCATCCGCATATAATTGCTTCAAACGTTCCATTTCCGGCTGAAGTTTCTTCATTTTCTTCATAGATCGGTACGACTTATTTGCCAAAGTAAACATTGCCAGTTTAATCAAGATGGTTACAATCATAATACTGATACCAAAATTTCCAACATAACTATAAAAATAATTCATAGCATTGAAAATAGGCTTTGTAAGTATATAGAACCAACCAAAATCAATCGCTCTGTCAAAGAGTTTGATATTATACTTCTCCTCATATTTATCAAGTAAATCAACCTTCTTAGGGCCGGCAAACAACAAGTGAGTTAACTCAAAGCTACCCCCAGACTCAATTAACTTTTCATTAGTAATAAAATCCGATTGATATTTATCTTTACTCTGCTTTATGGCAAAATTATAATTAGCTATATACTGCTCAAGTTGATCAGGTACAAACGCAGCCAACCAATATTTATCAGTAATTCCTAGCCAATTAACTTGACCATTAAAACTATGCTTTTTTTCATCTTTAATCTTATCATAGGTATATTCCTGCAATTCTCCTTTAACCGCTCCGATCATCCCTTGATGTAAAATATTGACCATATTATCTGGTTTATTTTCATAAGTTTTATTGATCAAGCCATAAAATTGAACAGAAATTGGTCGAGCCGAATGATTTTCAACAGATTGCTTTATACTAAACAAATAGTTTTCATCCAAATATATCGATACTTTAAATTTAACTTTTTCGGGACTAACCCAGTATAAATTGACGCTACTCCCAGCTACAAGCTGAGCATTATCAGTTTGCCAATTAGTTGTAGAATCTGGGTAAGTAACTGATTTATCCTTACCCCACCAACCAACCTCAGCAAAATATGCATTTTCTGAATTAGACGGAGAAAATAACTCAACAGCTGGACTATTTTCTGCAATCTCCTGCTTGTATTTTAATAAAGTTAAATCATCAAATCTAAGCCCTTTTAGTGAAATCGAACCAGATAACAACTCCGATTTTATCTGCACGCGAGAATTGGCTACAATCGCTTGCTGACGATCAACAACCATCTCTTTCTCCACGTTGGCACTTTGCTTTTTTAAGTTACCCATCTGTTGGTTATACACCGCGCTCTGCTCTTGGAGCTTCACTAACCTTGGTTTTTCAAAAAAATGCTGCCAGCCAAAGATGATTGCAACGGACAAAGCAATTGCCGCTAAGAGATTTACAAAGCTATGATTCATACTCGTGTAGATTTAATATTTTTTATACAGAACTTCTATATTATTATTGATTACTAATCAAGGTATAATTATGAACTGCACTTAAGAGATTACATTAATTTAAAAATATCGAACTTGCTTTTATAGATAAAATTTAATATAGTTATGCACTTTTATTAAGTATTATATTAGTCATAATGTCTACAAATAGAAAGACAATAGTAGTTGCGATGTCTGGAGGTGTTGACAGCTCAGTTGTTGCAGCCATGATGCACACAGCCGGACACAACGTAATAGGCATCACGTTGCAACTCTATGATTACGGCATGGCCCTACAAAAAAAAGGAGCTTGTTGCGCCGGGCAGGACATCTACGATGCCAAAGTCGTCGCCGATAAACTGGGATTTCCTCACTATATATTTGATTATGAAAGCAAATTTAAGCAAGAAGTAATAGATGATTTCGCCGACAGCTATATGCGCGGGGAGACACCTTTACCCTGCGTTAGATGCAACCAATCGGTAAAATTTAAAGACCTGTTAAAAGCGGCAAAAGAACTAAAGGCCGATGCTCTGGCCACTGGTCATTACGTTCAGAAAATTGTAAACAATGGAATTGCCCAGCTTCATAAGGGCGTTAGCGAAGAAAAGGACCAGAGTTATTTTTTATTCTCTACTACCCAAGAACAACTTGATTATTTAATGTTTCCTCTTGGCGGTCAAACAAAACAAGAAACCAGAAAAATTGCCACAGAGTTTGGATTAGAAGTGGCGAACAAGCCTGACAGCCAGGATATATGCTTTGTACCAAACGGTAATTATCGCGATGTTATTAGCAAAATTCGTCCCCACGCAAATAAGCCAGGAAGATTTGTGCATGTTGACGGTTACGACCTTGGCGAACATAAAGGTATTATCTCTTACACCGTTGGTCAAAGAAAGGGTCTTGGCATTGCGTTTGGCGATCCTATATATGTAATAAAAATTGACCCAGAGACAAATACAGTCTATGTTGGTCCGGAATATGCCCTTATTAAAACTAGATTCTTGCTTAAAGATGTAAATTGGTTGACATCAGACCTATTTCTATCTGACTTTGAAGTAACGGCCAAAATTAGGTCTACTACTCCCGGAGTAAAGGCAAAACTTAATATCTTATACACCGGGCAAATCGAAGTAACTTTGCTTGAAGAAGAAAAAGCTATAACTCCTGGACAAGCATGCGTTTTTTATCATAAAACCAGGATGCTTGGGGGCGGATGGATAACAAGGGAAATTAACTAGAGTAGGAGTACAAAAACTAATGAGCTATCTAACAAAAAAAAGTTTTGAATCTGTGAAAGAAGCTGGCAATACGAGCGGCCTTGCAAAAACTCTTACAGCCTACGACCTTGTTCTATTAGGCTTAGGTGGAATAATAGGCACTGGTATCTTTGCACTTACCGGGTTTGTCGCAGCAAAATACTCAGGTCCAGCGGTTATGGTTTCTTATGCCATTGCTGGTATTGTTTGCATCTTCGTGGCTCTTGCCTATACAGAGCTTGCGAGTTTTTTACCAACATCTGGGAGCGTCTACACCTATTCTTATGTTGCATTTGGTGAGCTTTTTGCTTGGCTAGTTGGTGGCGTGATGATTTTAGAGCTAAGTGTTGCCGCAAGCGCCGTTGCTACAACATGGTCTGGCTATGCTGTTAGTATTTTAAAAGCTGGAGGGGTAGATATTCCTGTTGCTTATACTGCTGGCCCCTTAAATGGAGGGATAATTAATTTACCCGCGGTACTTATTGTAGCTTTCGTAGCGTTCTTACTATATCGAGGAACTCGTGATAGTAAGAAAGTAAATACTATACTAGTATTCATCAAAATGGCAGCAATTGCTGTTTTTATATTCGTAGCCGTGCCCCATTTTGAAATCACAAACTGGGATAATTTTATGCCTTATGGTTTTGATGATGTGCTACTAGGCTCATCAATTCTGTTTTTTGCCTTTACTGGCTTTGGTGCATTAGCTACCGCTGCCGAAGAGTGCAAAAATCCCAAAAGAGATTTGACTATAGGTATCATAGGCTCCCTTGTTCTTTCTACTGTTCTATATATCATTGTAGGGGGACTTGCGACTGGTATAGTATCTTTTGAACTTCTAGATAATAACCAACCCTTAGCTCACGCACTCGCTGTTAACAACAGCAAAATTGGCTCAACTATTGTAGCCACGGGAGCAATCTGCGGTATGACAACCGTGATAATGATGAATATATACGCTCAGTCTCGTATTTTTTATGTAATGGCAAGAGACGGGTTAGTACCAAAATGTTTTGCAAAAATACATCCAAAGCACGATAGTCCCTATATCAACATACTAATTTTTTCGGGGCTTATTGCTATGCTAGCTGGCCTAGTTCCACTTGAGGTTATTGCAAAAATGTCGAGTATGGGAGCATTAATTGACTATATAGTTATCATGATGGTTGTGATGCTTTTTAGAGTAAAAATGCCAGAAGTTGTACGCTCATTTAAGTGCCCAGCTTTATTTATCGTGGCCCCAGTAGGCCTTATTGCTTGCGTATATTTGCTATTTAAGCAGATTATTTCGAAAGAAGGAGAATTGATGTTTACCGGAGAGCTGCTAATTTATTGGTTTATTATTGTCTTTGCAGTTTATGTAATTAGAACTTCTATTATCAAAAACAAGAAGCCTATTGACGAATCTCTTTAGTTGTACTTCTCCAGATAAGACTTACGAATATACTTGATGTAAGAAAATTTTGCCTCTATATTCTCTATGTAGCTTTTGCAAGCTCATAGAGAATATATACATACCTATACGCTCATAATATGGCAAATATTCTAAAGTCGAAAATATAGATCTAAATTTTGATTAAATAAGGTGTAAGTTGAATATGAGAAAAATTATTATTACTTTAGGATTATTGGTAGCCGCTTCTATCCTCACATGGGTTTATTTAGCAACTAAATTTGAGCATATTGCAAAAAACGAGATTTTACCAAAACTTACTGATAGCAAGTATATAAGTGTAGATCCTGATTCAGTTGTTATTGAGAAGTTCAAGTTCAAGATTACTCTTAAAGATGTAAGTGTTTTTCCTCAATCCAAGTCACTAAAAATGTTTACCGATAGAGTAGTTGCTTGTTACAACCCTTTTACCGACAAGATAATTGTACGCTTAGGCGACAAGACAATTCAAGGTAGTGGCAAAATTGAAGCTTACACTCAATCTAAGGATCAAAAAATTGAATTTAACAGAAGTCTACTTAACAACAAATTTGAGGATGTTAATATTCTCATAAGCTCGGGTGAAGCTGCAATGTATTTGGCCAGTGACGACTCCCTTATTTCTCGTTTAGAAAAATCAAACGTGAGTTTAACAAGCAAATTAGATAAAAATGGTTTTTATAACACTGATCTTAAATTAGATATATCTGGTTCTAAATATGGACCTTCTGGTATAAAATATACAGAATATGTTAAGGATGAAGTTATGGCCGAATTTTATCCAGAATTAGACGCGCAACAGAAAGGTGATAAAGAATACGACAAACTCCAAAAAGCATTTACAAAACTTCAACATGATCATAGCCGAATAATTGGCGAGATTGAACCCATCAATACGAATCTTGTGTTTTCTCTTAAGCTTGGCAAAACCCATGTTGAAAATATTATTTTGGCTTTAAAAGGAGAATTGCACCCAAAGGAGCTTTATCAGAATTTTAGCTTTAGCAACGACAATTATAATCTTTCTTTTGATGTAAAAAACGCCAATTCTTATGAACTTGATGAAGTTAGCTATAACTTATCTGGAGATGGAAAAGAGCTTAAATCCGATTTCGATATACTTTTAACCACCAATTATACAGACGAACAAAAGAAGCATTTGGCTGAATCAATAGTCGAATTATTAAACACCTTAACGAAGCAATCTTTACTACAAGAAGACTTAAAGGGTGTGTTAGATAAATATCTAGATACTAAAAAAATGAATTTTTCCTTCAACCTAAATTATGATATAGAATTGCATACTGCACATCACTCTTTAGAATTGGTAATAGATAATTTGAAAGTCAACTCAGATGGATCTCTAAAAGAACAAAAATATGATGGTACTTTTAAACTTGCTACACCAAAGATTTTGATTTCAGG
>JAIOYD010000011.1 GCA_021741285.1 Rickettsiaceae bacterium
TAAAAGCCAGAGATAAGAACTGCCGACTAGTAAGAAGAAAAGGTAGAGTTCTTGTTATAAACAAAGTAAATAAAAGATTTAAAGCTAAGCAAGCTTAACTTATACCATTAAGTTAACTTATAAAATAAAAAAGGAGGAATTTTGTGTTCCTCCTTTTTTATATGGCTTCTATAATACTCATCAAATTAATCTCGATCTTTCATGATCTTTTTTGTTATCAATCTTCCTTATCCGTGTTTAGTCTATATATAGCTAATTCAGATGAATTTGATACCGAGCCGCAAGGCTATATATAGCGAGTGACGAGCAACGACGCACGCAAGTTTATATTAATTAGCATAGTATTAATCAACGCATTATACATCATGGAAACTATCTTATTCTATTGGGCTATCTTCGGAATCATCGTAATCACCTTACTTGTTCTTGATCTAGGAGTATTCAATAAGCGCGATACGGTAATGAGCCTCGGGCAAAGCTTATCTTTAAGCTTATTCTATATCACGATCGCATGTTGTTTCGGTGGATATATTCATTATGCATTAGGCACCGCTCCCGCTCATGATTATTTCACTGGCTTCTTACTTGAGAAAGCAATGTCTCTTGATAATATTTTTGTAATCTCAATGATATTTAGTTTTTTTAAAATACCTGTCAAATACCAACATCGAGTCCTATTTTGGGGAATATTAGGTGTTATTATTCTTAGAGCAATAATGATTTCTGCTGGAGCAACTCTGCTGGAGCAACTCTGCTGGCTAAGTTTAGCTGGTTATTATTTATCTTTGGGGCACTTCTTATCATTACTGGAATAAAAACACTTTACTTAGTAAACGAACACTCCTTTGATATAAATAATATTTATGTATATAAATATTTAAAGAAAAAACTAAACATATACCCGGAATTAGTCGGCAACAAGTTTATTGTTGTTGAAAATAGCAAAGTGTTTGCTACACCGTTACTTATGGCCTTAATTACTATTGAATTTATGGATTTGGTATTTGCTATTGATAGTATTCCGGCTATTTTTGCCATTACTCAGAATACGTTTATAGTATATACATCGAATATTTTTGCGATCTTAGGCTTAAGAGCTTTATTTTTTTGCCTTGCAGATATAGTAGAAAGGTTTAAATATATAAAATACTCTCTCGCCCTCATTTTAATTCTTATTGGTGTCAAAATATTTGCTACCCATTTTATTGACATTCCTAAATACATCCCTCTGGTAGTCACATTCGTATTACTGGTACTTGGGATTTTAGTTTCACTAGTGATGAAGAATAGAGAGGCAAAATAGATTGAAGCTGAGATATATAGTTAATTGATATGAACTTATATGCGTTGTTGCTTGTCACTTTCCTATTATCTTATAAGCTTCGTATCCTGGCTCCTAGCATCAAATTCATCTGAATTAACCTCTAACAATAACAAAGATTAGACTTCTTGCATAAGTCAAAAATGGTTGAAGAATTTTTAGGAAAAACAATGCTGAGCCCCACAATGTACTCAAATGTACATGAGGAGCAAAAGGCAAGTTTTGACAACAAAATCACCAACTAGATCTACTTATGTAGGAAGTCTAATCCCGCCTATCTACAGGCTTTTACTAGTATAATTAGTAACGCTTGATTACATTACACGCAGATTTGGAGAAAACTCATCCTATACTTACATCGTCCTCTACGTGAAAACTGGGACCGAGTCTTTAGTCATCTGCTCATAACACCTACTACAGGCTTTTAGTCATAACCTAGAAGACCTTATCCTGCATCTACGCAGGAATGACAAAAAAAGATACAGGAAACAAAAGACCTCTTGCATAACCCTCCGATAAGGCAAGACCTAAGCCATAAAAAAACCTCCGAAAAACTAATTTCGGAGGTTTTTTATGTTTTAGAATTAACCTGGTTTAAAAAACCAAACCAAGTCTTTTGTTCTTAAGGGTTAGAAATTTGCTCTAACTTTCAAAGTACCTTGGTGACCAATTAATTTATTCGCTAAGAATAAATCATATCCAGCTCCGTACTCATACATACCAGAAACTGCATTTACTCCAACACCAACATTAAATGTTGTCTTCTGAACTTTTGCAGTTTTAGGTGCTAGTTGTCCTACAAGTCCACCATGAGTAGCAGTTACTTTTGAACCCTTACCAATTACATCATGTCTAACAAAACCATGGAACTCTGGAGTCATGTCGATTCCACTCATGTGTGAAGTCATTTGAGCTCTAAGACCTACCACAGCTTCAACTTTATTAGCATCTTTTCTGCTGATTGTTAGATTCTGGTTAGTTGTACCAGTTTCTTTATAACCCCCATCGTTTACTCTAGTAAAGCTTGCACCAACCATTGGAGTTACCACAGCATCTGCCATTGTTACATTATATCCAGCCAATAGTTCGCCAGAGTATGATGTAGTATCAAAGCTACCAGTTGCATTTTGGCTACCAGCTAAAGTAACACGCTTCTCTGTATTCTTAACTTTGCTTGAAGCATATGACACATGAGCTTGTAAGAACCAAGCATCAGTTAACTGCTGAATACCATAGATGCTGAACATAAATGTATCAAGTTTGGTTTTATCACCAGCTTTGAAGTTTTTATGTTTTACATCTGTTTTAACAAACGAACCAGCAAGAACAAGTGTCATATCTGCATTAACTTCGGCATCAAAACCAATACTTCCACCACTTGATTGCGTTTTATAACCAGCTCTACTTCCTTGCTCTTTTTGAGTCGAGATGCTATAGAACGGACTAATCCAAGCACCAAACTTAGTGCCGTCATCACCAGCTGCAACACCGGCTGTTCCTGCGCTAGATGTTTGAATACCAGCTTGTGGATGATTCGTCAGCAACGCAATCCTGTTATTAATCGAATTGTTAACTGTTGCAGTTGTTTGGCCCACAATCGCAGTTGCATGAACGGCATTTTGTTCTGTTAGACGCTCTAGTGACTCTTGAATCTGAGCATCTGTCATTTTTGACAACTCAGATGTATAAGCCTGTGCATCACCTTTGTTATTAGCATTACCATAAAGTTTAGCATCTGCCAGCAACTCAGCATCGTTAAGTTTGCCAATAATCGCTACTAATGCTTGCTCAGCATTATTTTCACGCATAACCTTATTATCATTAATCAGGGTCCATTTCACAAATCTATTTGTTGTTGGTTGAACAACACTACCTTTAGTTATTAAATCTGTAGCTGTTCCGCCATTAATTTTTGTAATTAGATCGTAAGTTTCCGCTATTACTGGTAGATTTGCGTTATCTGTAATCACAAGCTTCACTGAATTCGCATTATTGACATCAAAAGAAGCAGCCCCTGCAGATCCATCAACGATAATATTACCAACTGCAACATCATTATTCAGCGTCAGACCAAGCGTAACATCACCCGCTAACTTTGAAGCACCACTTTGAAGAGTAATCTTACTCGGTCCAGCAAGGTTTATAACTGATCCATTAAACGATGTAGTTCCACTTAACTTGATATTAGTTGTTGCCTGAATAGTTTGAGCCCCTACATTAATATTAGTGGCAAATAAATCTGCACCAACGCTAGCAACTTGACTTGCTTTAGTTCCTGTAAAGTCAATTAATTGTAACTTTGTAGTTTGAGCACCAATCGCTTTAGTAATACTTGCCGTATCATCAAATCTAGCAACACCCTGTCCAGCATTAGCTGCTATTATTACAGCATTAAGTGCTACATTAGGACCACTGAAGTTTGCTGTTGCACCGTTTTGCAAAGTCAAACCAACACTTGATGTAACAACACCGTAGAAGGTTACCGTTTTAGCAGCAGCTATATTTGCATCTTTAGACCACATATTGCCAACTGCAAGAGTGTTATCAAAGTTAATTTTTCTTAGCTCCAATCCATCACTACCTAAGTTATACGCAACGGAATTCGCCCCCCCAAGAGTTACTAAACCTGTTTGATTTTTTACTGTTGTCACACTACCAAATAAACCAGCATTGAAGGTAGCTAGATCATTGGCTACAACAGCCTCATCATTATTAATAATGATATTGCCTAAGGCGTTATTAGTAGTACCAACTGCATTGTCAAATACTTGGCTAATATTTTTGCTCAAAGCAATGTTATGTATTCCATTTCCTGTTGAAGTAATCACCGTATTTTGGAATGTATTAGCAATAATGGCATCAAACGTTGCAGTCACTTTGCCAGCACTTGAGAACACTAAATTAGTTGTTGCAAAACCAGCCTTAGTGAAAGTAATGTCTGCTCCCCCAATCTCCACAGTGTTAAGTTTTTGCGCAGTACCAATGGTCGAGTTAATTGCAGTTACTCCAGCTAATACAGCTGTATTCTGGAATTTTACTGTACCTTGATTAGGTGCTAGGGCACCCTGGATATCCTCGGCCACAACTTCTTTCTGTAGGATTACAGTTGCTCCATTTGAAATGAAAATATTACCCGCATTACCACCACCGTCATTAGTCAAACTAACTTTTTCTTGGAAAGTAACAATCTTATCCGCTCCAGTAACTTTAATCTGATTAAATTTATTATTCGCGCCAACTGCCGCACCAACGATAGATGTTCCTTCAAATACTAATACGTCTTTACCATCGCCACCAGCATTTCTAATACCACCAGTCGCATCATTGGTAGTAGTAAACAGATTTATTCCATCTTGGATAGTTAGCGTCTTGCTTGCAGCATCTGTGAAAATAATTGCTTTCATGCGATTGACTTCGGTTCCGAATGTGCTTCCTTTTAATAAGGTTAAGTTCTCAGCAATTGCAATCGTACCTTTGTTATCTGCGTGAGAGAAATTACCTATAAAGTACTTCCCAGCATTTTTAAGAGTTACAGTTGAATCCGCTGCACCAAGATCAATTTTCTTGATTGACATATTAGCATTCTCTAAAGATATGTTCGCACCATTTGTCGCTTCTAATAACTTAAGCGAAGTATCAGCTACAAGAGCATCACCAATTTGACCTGTAAATGTCAAAGTTTTGCTAATTCCAGCCACGTTAGCTCTAATTGTACCAGTACCGTTAGCATCTACTTTTGTTGCAATTGTTTTGTCAAAAGCAAAGTCTTCAGTTCCCTTCAATTCAAGCGTACCATCTTCCAAAAAGTTAATACCAGTCGCATTGTTAGTTTTAGCTGTGTTTACGCCTAAAGTTAAAGTGTTAGCAGTATCGAATCTGATTTGATCAATAATCTCACCAGCGTTAGGATTTATAATCACACCCTTACTAATTGAAGAGTTACCTTTTACAGAGATAATACCATTACCGTTTGAAGCAGTAGACACTCTTCCAATAATAGCACTGTTATTATAAAGCTCTAAAACGTTGTTTTGATTATTTCCCGCAGAGAGGCCTACACCACCAGCAACGGCATCTACAAATACGCTTTTACCTTCCGTTAATTTAACAGTTATAGGTGCAGCACCGTCTAGAACTAGTGCTTTAAATGTTTTGCCCTCAGCACCAATGTTTGCATAAATTTCAGAATTATTTCCTGTAATATAAACTACACCCTGTTTATCAGTTGTAGTTGTTATAGCATTTACATATAATTTTGTAGCAACTTGATTAAACTTTAACGTATGATTCGAGGTAAGCTGAAGCTCTCCGATTCTGTTAGCATCCGTACCAATTGTTCCGGTAAAAGTTCTTTCCTCATTACCTACAACAATTTTACCGGTACCATTAGTTTCTGTTGTAAAGTTAGTTATTAAGTCCAAAGCATTCGCTTTAGAGAAATTGACAACCGAAGCTGCGTCTTTAAGGTGTGTTGTTGTTGCTTTGTAAACTGTTGCAGTGGTGAAGTCTACTTGACCAGCACCAATCTCAACCCGATGCACTGGAGAACCATTACCAACTTTATCGATAGCAGCAGTTGCACCTCCATCAAATGTCAGAATTCCTGTACCACCCGCATTATCAAGAGTTGCAGCAATAATCGTTTTACCAGCCGTCACTTTCAATTTTGAACCAGCACCCAAAGTAATTGCATTAATTTTTCCGTTAGCGTCTAACGTTGCATTCTTTCCATTGTTAATTTGCAATGTACCTAGTTTATTAGTTCCACCGATAACCCCCTGGAAGACTGTATCACCGTTAACTTCCAAAGTACCTTCATTTGCACCATTTCCATTAATAGTTGCAAATAGAGTAGCACTACCACCAAGAATAACTCTATCGCCCGCATTTTGAAAATTAATCGCACCAAGGCCAGAATAATCATTTGCAGCAGCGTTAAATGCCCAATCCTTAGGTATTGTTTTTGTGTTGGTATATGCGGCAACATTACTCGCTGCACCAGTAAGAGTAATTGTTACAGCATTTGCAGCACCAGTGTTAATTGTTAGAGAACCGGTATTACCCACCCCTTTAACGATTGAACCGATAGTAAACGCATTAGCATCGGCAGCATCCAAAGTTGCTACAACGTTTGTATTAACCGAGATACCAGCTAGGTTAATACCACCAGTAGCTGTATAAGTATGCGCACCTCTGAATGTTAGAGTAGATCCAGCTGCAACAGCTATAGGAGCCGGGACCCCACCATTATCCAGATCTAAATTAACACCAAGTTGAGTTGCTGGTGTACCAACCACCAACCTTGCAGTAGCCATTGCGTTACTTGAACCAGCAATTACTGCAAATGCAGACGCGGTCGTTAATAGATTTTTAAGAAAATTTGATTTTTTAGCCATAATGTTTTTCCTGCGAATTAAATTAATTGTATGATTAATTAAGTTTTGACCTCCTATAAAGCGTGTCACTTTATTAATAAGTAGCCAATTACGCATGTGATACTAACATTACTACCTATTACTTATCAAGAATTAACTTATTATAACATGGTGATTTTAGGTGTCGTGATATATAAATCACAGTTTTTGTCTAGAACAACGCCCCAGACTCAGCGGGTTTTTTACCGAAAATTGATTGCTATAAGACTTACCCTACCTACCCAAGCATCGCAAAAGTTATTACTTGAAAGAATTTTTACAATGTGTATTATGAACTCTAAAATAATCAAATAAATCTATATTGAGGTCAAGTCATGGCTAGAGTAACTGTCGAAGATTGCATTGAAGAAATTCCTAATAGATTTGAACTAGTAGTTCTTACATCAGAAAGAGCTCGAAATATTTCATCTGGAGCTCCTCTTACAGTTGAACGCAATAATGACAAAAATCCAGTTATAGCCCTCAGGGAAATCGCAGCTGGCAACATCGATATAGAAAAATTAAGAGATTCTCAGATAGCTAATCTACAAAAAAATAATAAGCTCGACGATATTACTGATGAAAATCTCTATGCTGAAAATCAAGAATCTGTTGTTCTCGAAGCAGATTATGCCGATTCCTTAGAAGATGCTAGTTTCTCTCCCGAAGAGGAAATTGGCTTTGAAACCGACATTGATTTCAGCGACGACATTGATACAACAGAAGAAGATAAATAAGTTATATTGCCCAGTTTTTCCATGTGAAGACTCAAGCTTTGATATCTCATTTTGCGTTGATATACTTAAAGCGCA
Source organism: Rickettsiaceae bacterium (assembly GCA_021741285.1). Classification (GTDB taxonomy): domain Bacteria; phylum Pseudomonadota; class Alphaproteobacteria; order Rickettsiales; family Rickettsiaceae; genus Megaera_A. The sequence continues at coordinate 7,548 of JAIOYD010000011.1, forward strand.
AATTATATATATTAATCATCACCAACTTTCAACGCTGCAATAAATGCCGATTGAGGGATCTCAACATTTCCTACATTACGCATTCTTTTCTTACCAGCTTTCTGCTTTTCCAAAAGCTTACGCTTTCTTGACACGTCTCCACCATAGCATTTCGCAAGAACGTCCTTTCTCATCGCTTTGACATTTTCCCTGGCAATAATTTTACCACCGATTGCAGCTTGAATTGCTATTTGGAATAGTTGCCTTGGAATTAAATCTTTTAAACGATTACAAAGCTCCCTGCCCCTATATTCAGATCGAGAACGGTGAATTATAGTTGAAAGAGCGTCTACGGGCTCGCTATTGACTAAGATCGACAACTTAACCAAGTCACTCTCTTCGTAACCATCCATTTCCCAATCAAAGCTGGCGTAACCTTTGGTACAACTCTTTAATCGATCGTAAAAATCAAAAACAATCTCATTAAGAGGTAGTCTATACTGCAGCATAATACGCCTTGAAATATATTTCATATCAAGCTGAGTACCCCTTTTATCTGTGCATAAAGCCAAAACCGACCCAAGATACTCTTCCGGCACCATTATTGTTGCCTTAATCCATGGTTCCATCATCGATTCTATCGTTTGCTGATCTGGAAAATCCGCTGGATTATGAACCTCTAGTTCCTTCCCACCCCTGATATTAATTTTATATATAACGCTTGGAGCAGTAGTAATAAGATCTAAATCAAACTCACGATCGAGTCTTTCTTGTACAATTTCTAAATGTAAAAGACCAAGAAAACCACATCTGAACCCAAAACCTAAGGCGGTAGAGCTTTCTGTTTCAAATTTTAAACTCGAGTCATTTAAACTTAATTTCTCCAATGAATCTTTGAGAATCTCAAACTCTGATGCATCGGAGGGATAAAGACCACAAAACACCACTGGTAAACTTGGTTTAAATCCAGCCAGTGAAGAAATTTCCAGTTTGCTATCCTCGACAATAGTGTCACCAACTTTACAATCCGAAACTTGTTTTATAGAGGCAGTCAAAAATCCAATCTGTCCATCTTCAAGAGCATCGCATAAAACTTTTTTGGGAGTAAAGTAACCAACATTATCAGCATTATATATTTTTTGAGTTGATAACATTTTAATTTTCATCCCTTTCTTCAAAGTACCTTGAAAAATACGAACTAAGATAACTACTCCAAGATATTTATCGTACCAACTATCTACCAACAGTGCTTTTAAAGGCAAAGTATCGTTTTGGTCCTCTTTAGGCGCTGGCAACCTATGGACTATTGCTTCTAGTACATCTTGGATACCTATGCCACTTTTTGCCGAGATCATCAGAGCGTCACTTGCATCAATACCAATCATATCCTCTATTTGTTGCCTAACCATCTCTGGTTCCGCCGCAGGTAAATCGATTTTATTTAAAACTGGAATAATTTCATGATTATTATCGATCGCTTGATACACATTAGCTAAAGTTTGCGCCTCAACTCCTTGACTTGCATCAACTATAAGCAAAGAGCCCTCACAAGCAGCTAGCGAGCGACTTACTTCGTAAGAAAAATCAACATGTCCTGGCGTGTCCATTAGGTTAAGTATATAGGCGTTACCATCCTTAGCTTTATATTCAAGTCGCACTGTTTGTGCTTTTATCGTAATACCTCTTTCTCTTTCAATATCCATTGAATCAAGAACTTGTTGACTCATTTCACGTTGCTCTAGGCCACCACAATATTCAATCAATCGATCAGCTAAAGTTGATTTTCCATGATCAATATGGGCAATTATAGAAAAATTTCGGATAAATTTCTTTTCAGTCATTATTGTATGCACTATTATTCTCAAAATACGCAGGCCAGTATATAGTAAAATATTCTCTTGAGGTAGTAAAAATGCGCGCAGAATTAGAAAACTTGAAAAACAAAATTGAAGACTCCCTGGCTTTGATCAAGAGGTCTCTTTGACCCAGATGGCACAAGAAAAAAACTAGAGGAGCTAGAGAAACTTTCGCTCGATCCTAATTTATGGAACGATCAGAAAAAGGCAAGCAGTGCTTTAAAAGAAAAGAGATTACTTGAAAAAACATTAGAATCATATGATTATATCAAAGATGGCCTACGTGAAAATGTAGAGCTAGCTCAGATGGCAGAGGAAGAAAATGACGAAGAGGTAATATCTCAAGCCCAATCAGAATTAATCAAAATCCAGGTTATTTCTGCCAAACTAGAAACAGAATGCTTATTTTCTGGAGAAGCTGATGGAAATAATTGCTTCTTAGAAATAAATGCTGGAGCTGGCGGAACAGAAAGCCACGACTGGGCATCGATAATGATGCGTATGTATCTAAGATTCGGAGAAAGAATGGGCTTTAATACTGAAATCATTAACATCATTTCAGGAGAAGAGGCTGGCATCAAATCGTGTTGCATTAAGTTTAGGGGCGATATGGCATACGGTTGGCTTAAGTCGGAATCTGGTGTACATAGGCTAGTTAGGATATCTCCTTTTAATGCAGCCGGCAAAAGGATGACAAGTTTTGCTTCATGCTGGGTGTATCCTGAAGTTGACGAAAGCATCGACATTGTCATAGAAGAAAAAGATCTTCGTATAGACACTTACAGATCTTCTGGAGCTGGCGGACAGCACGTAAATACTACTGACTCAGCAGTGCGCATAACCCACCTTCCGACAAATATTGCCGTCCAATGTCAAAATGACCGTTCTCAGCATCGTAATAAGGCGGAAGCTATGCAAATGCTCAAAGCCAGATTATTTGAACTTGAGTTACAAAAAAAGAATGAAGAAGTAAATAAACAAAACGCCGCAAAAACTGATAATGGCTGGGGGCACCAAATTAGATCATATGTACTGCAACCCTATCAAATGGTTAAAGATTTAAGAACAAGTTATGAAACAAGCGATGCTGCTGGTGTACTAGACGGTAACTTAGAAAAATTTGTCTCCAGCGCCCTAGCTGCAAACGTAAATAAACGAAATTAATATAGTAGAAGTTATGGGTAAAATGAAACTCAAAAGCCAACAAGGAAAAAAGATTGGAATCGTCGGACTGGGATTAACTGGATGCTCTGCTTTTTCTGCGTTAGAGGAAATTGCACAAACTATACTCTGTTGGGATGATTCCCAAGTAAATCGCGATAAATTTATCTCTCAATTTGGCTCCTCGCCATTAACGGATATTACGGACGAAGCTTGGCAATCTCTTGATAAAATTATAATCAGCCCCGGAATCCCTCCGGCACATACAATTTATTCATTAATAAAGAGGCATAACATACTGATATCTTCTGATATAGATCTATTTATTGAAGAAAATTCTCAATCAAAAATAATCGCAATAACTGGAACGAATGGTAAAAGTACTACCACGGCGCTCATCGGTCATATTTTACACAAATCTGGCCTTGATTACCATTTTGGGGGCAATATAGGACTGCCAGTTCTTATGCTTCCAGAAAAAGCTGAAGGTTATGTTTTAGAATTATCTTCATTTCAAATTGATTTACTACAGAATTTTAACCCATTTATCTCTATTTTACTTAATATTACTGAAGATCATTTAGATAGATACGGGACTTTTGAAGAATATAGCAAATCAAAATTTAGAGCTTTTGAAGGCGATGGAATAAAAATTATCGGGATAGATAGCGATAAATCACAAGAATTTTATAATAGTCTGAAGAGAAAAGGAGAAAGAAAATTAATTCCTATTACCACTAACTCAAGCGACGAAGGGGTTAGTTGCAATCCCAAGAAATTGATCGATAACTTCTTTAATCATGATTCTTATGCCATTCCCGAACTAAGCTATCTACGCGGAAAACATAATCAAGAAAATATAGCGGCTTCATTCGCAGCCTGCAGAGCATTAGGGGTAGCGCCATTAGAAATTATTGAACATATCTCTAGTTTCAACGGGCTTAAACACAGAATGCAATATCTAGGTACTAAAAGTAATATTAGTTTTTACAACGATAGCAAAGCTACTAATGCAACTTCTGCTGCTTGCTCACTAATCTCACTTAGTAATATATTTTGGCTAGCGGGTGGTATTTTTAAAGAAAAATCGCTCTTGCCAATTAGTTTTGCACTCAAGAACGTAACAAAAGCCTATTTATTCGGTAAGGATAAGCTATTATTTGCAAAATATCTTGAAAATAAAGTTGAATATAGGATATGTATAAATATGAACGAAGCATTTGAATATGCAGTAAAAGACGCTCAAATGACAAAAAAAAACTCAAATATTTTACTCGCTCCCGCATGCGCATCATATGATCAGTTTAAAAATTTTAAAGATAGAGGTAACCAGTTTATAGAATTATATGACAGTACTAAGTAACCTGATAAAACAATGGTGGCGAACTATAGATCAGCAAGCGGTTATAGCCTATGGTATATTAATTGCCTTTAGCTTTATGTTAGTAACCACTACTAGCTCTGCAGTTGCTGGAAAAATTGGCCTTGTTGACAATTATTTTTCTTCAAGGCAAATATTGCATTTGCTTATTGGAGCTATTTTTATGGTAGCGTTTTCCTCTTTGGATAAGAAATGGATAAAAAGAATAGCTATTATTGGTTTTTTGTTTAGCGTAATGATGCTAATACTTGTCAAATTTTATGGTTATGAAGTAAAAGGAGCGACACGATGGATCCGGATAGCAGGTTTTTCATATCAACCATCAGAGTTTTTAAAACCATTTTTTGCCGTTGTCACGGGATGGATACTTTCGTTAAAATATCAAGAAGGTTTTCCCAGTTTTCAAGTATGCATCTTACTATATGCGCTAGTAGCTCTTTTAATATTAATCCAACCTGACGTAGGAATGCTGATCTTAATCACAGCAGTATTTGCTAGTCAATTATTTGTCGCTGGCTTTCCTATTATCTGGATTATGGTAGCACTCTTAGCCGGATTTTTTGGCATTTTCTCAGCTTATTTCCTTCTTCCTCACGTAGCAAGTAGGATAAATAGCTTCTTAGATCCAGTAAGCAATGAAAATTATCAAATAAGCAAGTCTATATTAGCATTTGAAGAAGGTGGTTTATATGGAAGAGGACCAGGCGAAGGATCTGTAAAGCAGCACTTACCAGACTCTCATACTGATTTCATTTTTGCAGTAGCGGGCGAAGAGTTTGGAGCAATAATATGCATAATGATTATCGCAGTTTTTGCCTTTATTGTTCTTCGGAGTCTAGCTAGAATTAACAACGAGCAAGATAAATTTATTCAATTAGCCAGCGTGGGCATTATCGCTCAATTTGGACTACAAGCTGTTATTAACATGGGGGTTACTCTAAATTTACTACCTACAAAGGGGATGACACTACCTTTTATAAGCTATGGCGGATCATCAACACTTGCTATAGGAATTGCAGTGGGTATGCTGCTTGGATTAACGAAGCATAAAACTTCGCTTGTGAAATATAAAAACAGCGATATTTAAATGAATAATAAAACTACTTTATCCGTAGCCAACCCAGCCCTCCATAGAAAAAAATCTATAGTGCTAGCTGCAGGCGGCACTGGGGGACATTTATTTCCTGCTCTTGCTCTTGCTGAAGAATTTGAGGATACTGATATTGATGTTCATTTGATTACCGACTTAAGATGCAAAAAATATCTTCCCGCAAATCACCAAATTGAACCTCACATATTCGATTTTCATCTTAAAATGACTGGTCTAGCAAATAAAGTAATTTCTCTATGGCGCTTGTCTAACGTATGTATCAAGACATTATTGCTAATTGGTAGACTTAAACCAGATATAATTATTGGCTTCGGAGGATACACGAGCTTTCCTTCATTACTAGCCGCAAGGGTTCTACGAATTCCTTTTATCGTGCAAGAACAAAATTGTTTTTTAGGCAAAAGTAACCGTTTATTTGCTAAGTCAGCTAGAATTATTGCTTTATCTTACAAAGAAACAAGTAACGTCAGCATTTATGATAATAGAAAAGTAGTTATTACAGGAGACTTAGTAAGATCTTCTATAAGGAATTTGCCTATAAAAAATACTTTTGATAATGAAGAGTTTCGGCTTTTTATTTTTGGAGGAAGTCAGGGTGCAAAAGTTTTTTCTCAAATTATCCCTGAAGCCATAACAGAACTACTAAAATTAAATCCAGGCTTAAAAATTCATATCACTCAACAAGTAAGCCAAGATGACCAAAAAGAACTTTCTACAATCTACTACCAATTAGGAATAAAGTACCTTTTATCCCCATTTTTTTATAATATGGCAGAAATTTATTCTGAAACCGATCTGGTCATATCAAGATCAGGTGCAAGCACAGTAGCTGAATTAGTAAATGTTGGCGTTCCCGCAATTTTTATTCCTTTTCCTTATGCAATGGAAGATCATCAATACTTTAATGCAATGGCGATAGAAAATAGCAAAGCAGGATGGTGCTTTAGACAAGAAGACTTAACAGCCCATATTTTAGCTCAAAAAATTTATGAATTAGTTGCTAATAGAACCATGCTCAAAGAAGCCTCAAAAAGCTTATTAAATCGCAAGAATAATGGCGCAAAGTATCTAGCAGACACAGTTCTTAAAATAATTGAGTAAACTCACCTTTCTCAGTTGCAACCGACTTGATATTTGTTGTATAAATATGATCTGAATCCTTAAAAAAATTAGGCTAGCTTATGCTAAAAAAGATGATCATTTTTTCTACATTAGCCATGTTTCTTTCTGCATGCGTAACAGGACCCGAAGGTTATTTAAAACGCTCTGCCAACAATAAAATCATTGATCGCAAAGGCTTCAAGGGTGGAAAACGCGCTCCTCTTTATAACAAAAAATATATATCTCAAGCTAAAAAAAATGTAGTTACCGGCGAGTATGAATACGATGAATTTAATGATTTAGACGAGGATAATTCCGAAGAAGAAAACACTTCAAAAGATAATATCGCCATGTATAAGGCTATGATAGATCATGATTTATCTCAAGATAAAAAAAATAAGAGAGATTCCAAATGGAGTAAAAACAAAAATTCTTATCCTTCCCTTAGAAAATCAAGCCATAGACTAAGCGACGATGATGATGAGGACATACAAAATATGGAGTTAAGAGAAGAGCTTAATCAGATAAAATCCATGTTAAATGATACAAAAAGGGAAATGGCGAACAATAGGTGTCCTGCTATGGTACAAGACAAAAAACAACAACCTGCTACCATATCTACTAATGCTTCTGCACGATCAACTCAACTCAAAAAAGACACTTCCTCTTCTCCTCAAAAAAAGTCACCTCGGATACTAGATGACAACCATACAAAACCTACTATAATAGAGCCTATTGAATCTTTGTAGTACAGATACCGCAGCTGCAATCCGAAAAGCTAAAATTATAACAAAATTCTTCATGCAAAACAACGTACGCTTATCATGACCAAATAAAATTCAGAACGACCTAGCTGGTACACGCTTTCCAAATACTAACTAAGCGTGAACATCCTATAATTTAACTGCTTTTTACTATCGTGTTTTCAGACATCTCACTCCTCATTACTTAAAAAATATTTGTTTTATTGACATATTGACTAATTAGTCTCTTCGTCAGAAGTCTCTTTAGCTGAATTAGCAAGGGATTTTACTATATAAACTACTTAGGAAATCCATAAGAAAATGGTATAATTAGCGTATAAAGCTTATGGATTTTAAATTATGCCTATAGAAAATA
>JAIOYD010000012.1 GCA_021741285.1 Rickettsiaceae bacterium
AGAGATTGAAGAAAAGGAAGCTAAAGATTTTCATAATTCTTTATTTGGCGATAATGATGTTCTTATAGATTTTAATTGTGACTCACCTCCTATACATAATAATGATATAATCCTTATAGGACAAATCTGATCATGTTTATACATACGTGTATGAGTAAAAATATCTGACTTTCGCCAATCTTACTCCACCTTAATTCACAGATGTGACAGTACCAAACAAAATACTACTGGCGACGTTTAGGCTTGGATCAATAACTAAGCAAGGAGATAGATAGGATAGAACCATGCTGATACAAGCAGCAAATCAATTGCTGAAGAATACGAAGTCACCAAAAGTCTACGTAGTGTTTCGTACCTTTGCAACGATTAACGTATAATACAACACTACGCTAGTAATAAGCAAGGTGTACCAAGCTCCTTCAAAGATTTTTGTAATACTAGTAAGAACAAAAGTACTATCTAAAAGAAGCATCCCAAAAATCATAACAAACTTAAGAGTATTCAAAGTTCTTCTACTTAGTAATAATATAGAGAAAAGGATAGTTGTGATGAGCATTAATCCAGCAACACTGAGTCCATAAGCAAAAGATAGTTTGTGGGAAGTTTGAAAATACAGGATAGCTATGACAGTTAATATATAAAGCACCTTATTCACTATAGGAACATATACTTGACCTGGATTATTGGATAAGTGAATAACTTTAAATTTTGGTAAATAACCTAACATTATTGCTTGCCAGCTAAGTGAAAAAACTCCTGATATCATAGCTTGTGAAGCAATTATGGTTGCCATAGTTGCTAATATTATTAAAAGATAAAGTCCTCCTAAAGGTATAAGGTGGTAAAATGGATCAGATATTAATTCTGGAGAGCTCAAGAGTAAACTTCCTTGACCTAGATAATTTAGAATTAACGAAGGAAAAACTAAAAAATACCATGCTTGCTTAATAGGAATATTACCAAAATGACCGCGATCGGCATATAAAGCTTCTGCTCCAGTGACTACAAGAAACACACCGCTAATGACTTTAAATGATGACCACCCATTATCAGAGATAAAACAAACAATAAAATAAGGGTTTAATGCTTTTAAAATCTTAGGTTCATCAATAATGTTATAAATACCAAGAATAGCTAAAGTCAAAAACCAAATTATCATAACGGGACCAAAAAAAATCCCCAGTTTAGTACTTCCTATTTTCTGAAATCCAAAAAGCAGAGTTAAAATCCCAATCGATAGCAATATTATATATTTTTGTATACCAGAAGAGACAATATTTAGGCCTGCTAGTGCGCTAAGTACGGATATAGCGGGGGTGATTACTCCATCTCCAAATAACAATGCAGCACCTACTATTCCAAGTAGAATCGATATAGTTTTATAATGTAAATGTTTTAGGTTAGAACATAAAAAGGATAATGCTAGTATACCTCCTCTCTCTTCATCCTTATCTATATTCATTATAAGATAAATATATTTAACAGTTACTACGAGAAATAATATCCATATAAACAGACTAATAAGACCTAGAACGTTGTTGGGACTAGCTTCCAAACCACCTATAAAGGAGCTTTTTAATGCATATAAAGGACTAGTTCCTATGTCTCCATATACTACCCCAATAGTACTTAGTAATAATAATCGTGAACTACCTAATGTTTTCTTCAATGAAATAATCTTAGAAATATCAATTTAAACCACTATAGCTTATCTAGAATTGGCGTTAAAAATATAAAAATCCATATAAACCCGATACCCCCCTCACCACAACAGGTCTTCCACTTATAAGACATGACAAACCCATGGGGTGGTGTGTCTTGTAGGGCTTAGATATAGTTGTAACAGATACTCTATAAATTGATCGTTCTTTTCTCAATCGCAAGGGCCGCTTCTTTGATTGCTTCATTCAAAGTTGGATGTGCATGACAAGTTCTTGCTATATCCTCAGCTGCCCCACCAAATTCCATATAAGCTACCACTTCGCCAATTAACGTTCCAGCATCAGGTCCGATGATATGAGCTCCGAGGATTCTATCCGTTTTTGCGCAGGCAAGGAGCTTAACCATACCGTCAGTATCGCCCACACTTCTAGCGCGTGAATTAGCCAAAAAGGGGAATTTCCCAACCTTATAATCTACACCGTTTTTCTTCAGCTCTTCTTCTGTTTCGCCAACTGAGGCTACTTCGGGATGAGTATAAACGACTCCCGGTATAAGCTTATAATTCACGTGTCCAGCTTGTCCGTTCATAATTTCCACTGCTGCTATAGCTTCTTCTTCAGCTTTGTGTGCTAGCATAGGTCCTTTAATCACATCGCCAATAGCGTAGACATTTGAGATATTTGTTTGAAAATGATTATTCACATTAATTCTAGAATGCTCGTCCAAAACAATTCCTGCTTCTTTCAAGCCAAGACCATCAGTATTAGGTCTTCTGCCAACTGAGACAAGCACTACATCGCAAGATATTTGAGATTGTTTTGAGTCGCTAATTCCACTTAGAGTTATGGTCACCCGATTATCTTTTTTTTCTGCTTTTAGCACTTTGGTATTTAGTACAAAGTTAAAGCCTTGTTTTTCTAAAATTTTGTGGAACGACTTACCAATTTCACTATCGAGTGCTGGAACAATACGATCAGCGAATTCTACAATAGTCACTTTGCTGCCTAGTCTTCTCCAAACTGAGCCCAGTTCTAGCCCTATATATCCACCACCAATTACTACAAGTTCTTTTGGCACTTTTTTTAATGAAAGGGCTCCCGTTGAAGAGACTATTGATTTCTCATCCACAGCTACACCATGGATATCAATAACTTCTGACCCGGTAGCAATTAAAATATTTTTTGCTTTGATTTTTTCAACACTAGAGCCGTTACTAATTTCAACAGTATTTTGGTCAAGAATTTTGCCAGTACCAACAAGTTTAGTAATTTTATTTTTGGCAAAAAGCGATTCAATGCCTTTGCATAGATCATCTACAACCTTATTTTTCTTCGATAGCATTTTCTCTAAATCAAGTTTTACACTTGTGTTGATGCCTATATCTGCAAAATGTTCTCTAGCGTCCTCATATTTTTCTGAAAAACTCAGTAATGCTTTTGATGGTATACAACCAACATTCAAGCAAGTTCCTCCGAGAGTTTTGCGCTTTTCTATACATACTACCTTCATTCCCAGTTGAGCAGCCCTTATTGCTCCAGTATAGCCCCCAGGACCGCCGCCGATAACCACTAAATCAAATTCTTGCATAACTAAATTTCTTATATGGATTATAAATTCAATCCCTAAATGATAACACATGAAATAATTCAATGACAACAAAAAGCCAGTCTAACTTTATAAACAAGACATTCGGCAAGAGCTTTAGGATCACACGTACAAATACTAATTTATTGGAATTTGTTTAGGTTCTATTTTTTTATCTGCGCTCCTTGGTAGAACCACTGTTAATACTCCGTTTTTCAAACTTGATGTAACAGAGTTAATATCAACATCTTTTGGGATCAACAATTGATGTTGAAATGAGTTGCGATACTCTTGATCAGAGAAAGATTTTTCCTTATCCGATTGGTTTTTGGAAGGTTTTTTGCCATTTATTATCAAATAGTCTCCCCGTACTTCTACTGCCAACTCTTTTTTATCAAAACCAGGATAATCAATATTTAGAATATATTGTTTTTCGTCCGTTGATATATTAGTTTGGCTTTGGTGATTAATATTAAACGCTTCACCTAGATCTCTCCAATCTCTAAAAAAAACTTTGTTATGAATTTTGTTCATCTCTTGGAGCATTTGAGAGACTTGTGTTCGATAATCATCAAAATAATTATCGTTTGAATTGTTCATTACCTGTTGCTCAGAAGCAGTTTTAGCATCGTTGTGTTTCCCATCCTGTTCTTTAGAAAAAGCAGTATTATTGAAAAGAAGAATTGTACTTATTATTCCTATCGCACAAATAGTATGTTTTTTTGACAAATAACCTAAATAATTATTTTGATTTTTAATAATGTTTTTCATATTAAGTACCTCAATATTCATGATTAGATTTACTACATAATAGGCTTTAGGACTAGATACTGAATTACTAGCAATCACCCAGTAGACCTACTAATATTAGTTATATAATTCTTCAGATTTTGATGTCAATAGGATTAAAATGTTTTTTCAACAACTTTATACTGCGTTTAGTTTTGGTAGAGATAAAACTTATTAAATTAACATAATCTATAAATGGTTTGTCATGAGCGATTTGAAGTTTTTGGAACATTTTCTTTGTTATGGAGTAGGAAATGCCATCCTTAAGGCTGTTAGATTGGCCAGAATTTTTAAGGGCTTTCATAAGCAATAATGGAGTCTCGTATTCAACTTCAATAGCCTCCATATCTATAATATTTTCTACAAAACCTGCTTGCCCAAGCAAAGGGGTCATATGCTCAAATTGAATAAAAGGTGAGATATGAGGAACATGTCGTCCTGAGGTTTGAGACTCAAGCTCTACTAATTTTCGCCGTAAATTGACCAATGTACCACCGCCGGGAAAATTACAAATAAAGATTCCATGAGGCTCAAGTATGTCACAGATCTGTTTTAAAAAACTCTGAACGTCTGAGATCCAATGCAAACCAAAGGGGAAAATTATTAAATCAAAATTTTGTTCAATTATTTCTATTTGCTTCTCTGAGTGTATGATAGTTAATTTATGATGGGGATATTTTATGTTGAGACTTTGAACTAAATCCTCTTCAAGCACTGGATAAATAAGTAAGATATTATTAAATTTGTAGTCTATTGGCTCAAGACGGTCGAGCAAATCTTCGCATATAAATTTATGAAAAGCAGATTGATGTAGGTTTTTTTTAGAGTTGTTGCGGTTACGTTCTACCGTGTAGGGATCAAACATAGTTATTATTGAACCTTGCGAAATACGTCGCTGTTCTTAATTCCGCTTACTCGCAACTCAACTTTACTCTTTTTATTTTTACTGTTAGCAGAATAAAATGATTCCTTATAATTTCTATTATGCGTATATCGATTAAGGTCGTGCTTGTAGGTTATCATTTTATTATTTATCCTATTAACACTTGCCTGATAAGTACTAGCTCTGTCATGTGTGCTTGAATGGTACTGCCCTACAGCTTTGTCCCAATTTCTAAGTCTCTCATAATGACTCTGGAGCAGCTGAGCGGCATAGGCAATATTTTTTCTTGGTGAGAATGCTTGATCAAGAGATGCAAAAGCATCGGGATGATATTTTAAATTAATTTGCATACAACCAACATCAATGCTTTCTTTGCCTTTTTTTAGCTGATCTTTTACAAATCGAACTGCATCTTTTTTTGTCTTAAAATGGAACCCCTTGCCTTCGACATTTATTGTCCAAGGCCAAACAACCCCAATTTGGTGCCGTGAGTGAGGTTTTCTAGTTTCTTGTAAAGAAATTGAATGTAAAATATCTTTTGGTAAGTTATATCTATTTTCAAAATAAGAAAACATCCTAGAGCATTTTTGTGATTCAGTGATCTCTCGGTCTGCTGCAAATGCTGGAATTGAACATAGCATAAGAGATGTGAGTATCAAAATTCTCGTTTTTTGCTTCATTTTTAGTAGCGAAATAAATTTATTAACAAAAATAAAAATTATAGTATAGTGAATATAAATTTGCAACTATTATACTTTGATGAAAGAAATATTTGATAGCATTATAGTTAAAAAGCTAAATAGATTTCTGCTCAAAGTGAGGGCAGGAGCAAAACAGAACACGGTTGATGGGTGGATAGTGATAGGTAATAAAGAGTATTTGAAATTATCGATTAAGTCTCTTCCTGAAAAAGGCAAGGCTAATAAAGCAATTATAGATTATCTGGCAAAAGAGTTGGATCTGCCAAGGTCGGATATAGAAATTACTTCCGGAAAGTTATCTCAGTTTAAAGTTGTAAGTCTAGTTTTTAAGTGAATTCTTAGAAGCTATGGGGAGGAGCTCCATAAGAGGGTAATGAGGGAGCATGATGACGATATGATGGATCTTGTTTCCTAGCATTATTGTCAATTATATCTTTTGTCCTATTTACTTTTCTCTGGAACTTTTCTTCTTGTTGTTCGTGTTTCGATTTTTTGTTCTCAAAATTTTCCATTTGCGCGCCCATACAAGCAGAAAGCGCGATAGAACAAACTGTAACCATAACCAAATTTTTCATAACTATTTCATTAATTTTATTATTAAATTCGACTCTAACTATTTAAAAATTATAGTACAAGCACTATATAACTTTCAAATAATATTTTTATATTTGAGGATACCATGACCCAAGAAAAAAGAAAATTTGATGCTGAAATCGGTAAAGTACTAAATTTGATGATCCATTCTCTTTACACTAATAAAGAGATTTTTATGCGTGAGCTTATTTCTAATAGCTCCGATGCTTGTGATAAGCTGCGGTATTTAAGCCAAACAGATAGTCGCCTCTTAGATAGTAATAGCGAATTTAAAATAGTAGTTTCAGTAGATAAGGATGCTAGAACTCTTACGGTTAGGGATACTGGGATAGGAATGAATCGTGATGATTTAAATGAAAATTTAGGTACCATAGCAAGATCCGGAACTCAGCGCTTTATTGATCAGCTTTCTGGAGATAATAAAAAAGATAGCAATTTGATAGGACAATTTGGGGTAGGGTTTTATTCATCTTTTATGGTGGCTGATGAAATTACGGTTACTTCCAGAAAGGCTGGAGAAGATAAGGCATATACTTGGCATTCTGATGGGCAAGGGGAATATACTGTGTCGGATACAGATAGAGAGTTTGCTAGAGGGACGGAAGTAGTACTACATGTAAAGGCAGAGGAAGAAAATTTTATAGATCATTTTAGAATCAAACACATTATTAAAAGCTACTCTGACCATGTTGCGGTACCTATTTATTTTATTGATCAAAATGGTCACGAAAATCAGGTTAACTCATCATCCGCGATCTGGACTAGGCTTAAGTCAGAAATATCAGATGAGCAATATAAAGAATTTTATAAAAGTGTGTCTCATGCTCCTGACGATCCATGGTTGACTATGCACAATCATAATGAAGGGGCGGTGGAGTTTACTAACTTATTATTCGTTCCAAGTTCAAAAACTTTTGACTTATTCCATCCGGATCGTAAATGTCGGGTGAAGCTTTATATCAAAAGGGTGTTTATTGGTGATGAAAACATAGATCTTATCCCGCAATATTTAAGATTTTTAAGGGGGGTTGTTGATTCTGACGATTTGCCACTTAACGTTAGCCGTGAAACATTGCAGCATAATGCCACAATAGATAAGATAAAAAAGTCTATTACCAAAAAAGTGTTAGCTGAGCTAAAAAAACAAAAAGAAACTAATTTTGATAAGTATCAAGAATTCTGGAATAATTTTGGGGGAGCTTTGAAAGAAGGTTTATGTGAAGTTACTAGTGATCATGAAAAGCTTTTGGAAGTATGCATTTTTAGAAGTGCGCTACATGACAAGATGATAAGTCTGGATGACTATCTTGCTTCTTGCGAGGGAGACGACAAAACTATTTATTATTTAAGTGGAGACAATCCCGAAAAGCTACGTAATAATCCTCAAATAGAAGGCTTTTTAAGTAAAAATATCGATGTGCTTTTGTTTACTGATACTGTTGATGATTTTTGGGTAAACGTTAACAGTAACTATAAAGAGGCTGAGATAAAATCGGTTACTAGAAGTGATATCGATCTTAATAATGCAACCGATGTTAAGGAAGATAAAGATTCTGATAAACCAGTGGAAAAAGGATACGAGGCTCTTGTCAAATACTTCAAAGAGTCTTTGGGCACACTTGTAAAAGAGGTAAAAATTTCTAAAAAACTAGCATCTACTCCTGCGTGCTTAGCAGTGGCAGATGGATCGATGGATATACGTATGGAAAGATATTTAATTGAACAAAAACAACTAGTCGGTGCAAGTGCTAAAATTTTGGAAATCAATCCTACTTACCACATAATCAAAAAAATTAGCTTAGAGATTGATGATAAGAATAAACATGAGCAGAACAAAGACCTTATTCACTTGCTTTACGATCAAGCTTGTATCATTGAGGGTGAACCAGTTTATGATGTTAGTGCTTTTTCCAAGCGGCTTAATAGTTTGTTTGAGAAACTAGCATTATAAGGAAATAAAATCCTTGTATTTTGGAGAGAGGTTTTAAAAAATTAGGACAAAATATTATTGCTTTGATGTAGGAATTGTATTAATCCTGTAAATTAAGGTTCATTGTATTTTGGAAAGCAAAATACAATTTATATTACACTAGAATAATTATCGTTTATGGCCAATAAAATAATAGGAATCTATCCAGGGACTTTTGATCCAATTACAAACGGGCATGCGGATATTATTTCCAGAGCAAGTAGAATTGGTGATGAATTAGTTTTGGCGATATCGTCTTCAGTCTCTAAAAATCCGATGTTTTCAATAGAAGAAAGGTGCCAGATGGCAACGCTTTATTTAGAAAAATACGGAATAGCTTCAAATGTTAAAGTAATGCACTTCGATGGTCTGTTAGTAAATTTTGCAAGCAAAGTAGGTGCTCATTTTATAATCAGGGGGCTTAGAGCGGTATCAGATTTTGAGTATGAATTTCAAATGGCTTGTATGAATTCAAGATTAGATGAGACAATAGAAACGATTTTTCTTCCAGCTTCAGAGAAAAATCAATTTATTTCTTCTAAATTGGTAAAGGAAATAGTGAGTTTAGGGGGTGATATCTCTTCTTTTGTAATACCAGAAATCAAAGATAGATTAGTTCAGTACTACCAGAGTAAGTTGTAGGTATGAGCAGTTCAAAATGCACTCTACAAGTAAGTTTACGTATAATAGAAGAAAATTACCGAGCGCTTAGTGCGGAATGTCCTAATTCTGAAACTGGGGCTGCGGTAAAAGCTAATTGCTATGGGCTTGGCGTTAAGCAAATTTCTCCCGTGCTGAAACAATCAGGTTGCACGCATTTTTTTGTAGCCAATATCGAAGAAGGAGTGAGTTTAAGAAAGATATTAGGGACTGATGTAAATATCTATGTTTTGAACGGAGTATTTTTTGGTCAGGCTGAAGTTTTTAAAGAACATGGTTTAGTTCCAGTTTTAAATCATTTGGGGCAAATTAAGATTTGGCAAGAATTTGCTGTCAAGCTTAACCATGTCCTGCCTTGCTTTATTCATTTTGACACGGGGATGAATAGACTAGGAATGCCTGAAACAGAATCTATAGATTTAGTGCAAACAGATACAGCTGGGCTCGATGTATTATGTGTTATGAGTCATCTCGCGAGCTCTGAAGAGCGCGATAATTTGTATAATAAAATCCAGCTAGAAAAATTTATTAAATTAGCGAATAAATTTCCAAATGCTAAGAGAAGTTTGGCAAATTCAAGGGGTATTTTTCTAGGGCATGAGTATCAATTGGATCTGGTAAGACTTGGTGCTGCTTTATATGGTATTAACCCAAATAATGAATCAATAATTCAAAACCCTGTACAATTATTTGCACCTATTATACAAATACACCAATTGAGACCAGGAGAATCGACGGGTTATAACAGTACTTACACTAATTCAACTAAAGAGAGTTGCTCAATTGTCACTATTCCGATTGGATACGCGGATGGATTTTTACGTTGTTTAAGCAATAAATTTGTTTTTTATATAAACGGTCATAAGGCACCTATCATTGGCAGAGTCTCCATGGATTTAGTCATTATTGACGTGTCCTTGGTTCCAGAAAAAGACGTGTTTCTGGGACAAAAAGTGGAGGTGCTTGGCAACAATTGTACTCCAGATGCAATGGCACAGATAGCGCAAACAAATGCCCATGAAGTTTTAACAAGGCTTGGCGATCGCTTCGATAGAATATATACTTAAGAAAATATCATTAATATAAGTTAAATATGTTTGTAGCAGTTCAGCAGTTAGGTAGTAAAACAATAAATTCCACCCGCACCATTGGCGTTCTTGCGATATTTATAGCTAAGACTTTTATTGGGTTCGGTAAAAGACCTTTTTATATAGGTTTGATAGGAAGGCAGCTAATGATCATTGGGTACTATTCATTACCAGTTGTTGCAATGACTGCTGTCTTTTCTGGAGCGGTGCTTGCACTACAAAGCTACACAGGTTTTTCTAGGTTCTCAGCGGAAAGCTCCATTGCTACCGTTGTTGTCTTATCTATCACCAGAGAACTGGGTCCAGTGTTGGCAGGACTGATGGTTGCTGGAAGAGTGGGTGCCTCTATAGCTGCTGAAATTGGTACTATGAGGGTTACAGAGCAAATTGATGCACTATTTACGCTCTCTACAGATCCAATAAAGTATCTCGTTTGCCCTAGAGTCATTGCGGCTGTTATTACATTACCCTGCTTAGTGTTGGTTGGAGATAGTATTGGTGTTTTGGGCGGTTATCTTGTTAGCACTTATAAGCTTGGATTTAACAGTACTAGCTATATTATCAATACAGTGGAGTATCTGGAATCAATGGACGTTATCTCCGGTTTGGTAAAGGCAGCTGCATTTGGTTTTATTATAGCTATCATGAGTTGTTATCATGGTTATTTTTCAGATAAAGGTGCAAGAGGGGTAGGTGCGGCTACTACTGCAGCGGTGGCTAGTTCCTCTATCCTTATTCTCATAAGCAACTATTTAATTACGGAGTTATTTTTTAATTGATGAACGATGAACTAAAATTCAAAATAAGATCACTGAATAAAGCATTTGGAACTAACCACGTACTTAAAGGTATTGATCTAGATGTGGTTAAAGGTAGTTCCTTGATAATTCTTGGGGGCTCTGGTTCTGGTAAATCGGTTTTAATTAAGTTAATGGTTGGTCTAGTCACAGCCGATTCTGGCAGCATTTTATATGAAGGCAATGAGTCTCTTGGTATGTCTTACAAAGAGCGTTTGAAGATGTTAGAGAATTGTGGTTATTTATTTCAGGCTGGTGCCTTATTCGATTCCTTGACTGTTCAACAAAACATTACATTTTTTGCAGAAAAATTACATTCACTTACTAAAAAAGATACGAGAGATCTAGCCGGCAGGAAATTACAGTCTGTTGGCTTATCAAGTAAAATTTTAGACCTTTATCCATCTGAGTTATCAGGTGGGATGCAAAAAAGAGTATCGTTAGCGAGGGCTATATGCATTGATCCAAAGGTAATATTTTTTGACGAACCAACAACTGGTCTAGACCCTATCATGTCTAATGTTATAAATGATTTGATAGTTAAGATCAGGGAGGAGCTTGGTGCTACGACAGTTACTATTACCCACGATATGCAGAGTGCAAGGAAAATTGGCAAGGAAATAGCCTTTTTGTTTGAAGGTAAAATTGTTTGGTCAGGTAAAATGAGCGATATTGATAGCACCGATAATGATAATCTACGCCAATTTATCACCGGTGAGATCTCAAAATCTGCTTTTGTAGAAGCATAAGATATTTAGCTGTATTTTTGAAAAATGGCTAAATTATTATTGACTTGAGTTGAATTAGATATATACTGCATAGCGATTATTTTAATCTTTACGTGAGAATTTGCCGATATGTTTGCAGTTGTAAAAACAGGTGGTAAGCAATATAAAGTTGCAAAAAACAGCATAATTAAAGTCGAAAAAATTGAAGGCATTCCTGGAAGCAAGATTGAGCTAGATCAGATCCTAATGCTTGGTGAAGCCTCTAAAGCTTCGTTCATAGGTACTCCAATAGTTAAGGGTGCGAGCGTGACAGCAGAGATTATCAGTCAGTTTAGAGATGATAAAATCATTATTTTCAAAAAGAAAAGACGCCAACATTATCGTCGTAAAAACGGTCACAGACAATCTCTGACTGAATTGAAAATATTAGATATAGTAAAAAAATAAGGTAGGAAAAAATGGCAACCAAAAAAGCTGGTGGTAGTTCCAAAAACGGTCGTGATTCGGCTGGTCGAAGACTTGGTGCAAAAAAAGGTGATGGCCAACCAGTAATTTCTGGTAATATCATTGTTCGCCAACGCGGTACAAAAATTCGTGCTGGAAAAAACGTAGGGATGGGTAAAGATCACACTTTATTCGCTACGATGGAAGGCAAGGTTGAATTTGTTACAAAGAAAAATTTTAAACTAGTGAATGTTATCTAATAACATTTTTATAGCTTAATACCATTCCGGTCAATTGGTATAATCATTTAGCTTGACCGCCTCTATTATTTTAGTTATACAGGTTTGAAGATGCTAAGTTAGTGCCGATGTTATTGTACTAAGCGCTAAAGGCCATGCAGAAGAATTTTATCACGGATCTAGTGCTATACACCTATAAGATATATGTTGTGTATTGGCGCTATTTATTCATTTGTACAAACTATAGGTTAGGGGTATTAGCTACTAGTTATTCATTAAAGATTTTTATCTGCACCCGTAGCTCAATTGGATAGAGTATTTGACTACGAATCAAAAGGTTAGGGGTTCGACTCCCTTCGGGTGCACCATTCTCCATTTTTAGGCAATTTTACGAATGCGTCAAACGGTGGACGCAAGGTATAACGCAGCTTGTGGCCTTTTAGCTCTAGGTTCTGAAATACCAAATTTACTAATTTACGTTTTTGTTCAATGTCAGAACTTCTAAATGCTTTTCCTGCCCCAGAAGCTAGTTTTAATGCGCCTACCAAGCATTCCGAGAAATTATTATCTGCTCTGTTGTTACTTTCTATTTCTTTCAGTAAATCATCGCGTTTTTGTTCTAGTGATTTTCTTTTTACTTTATATTCAGCTTCACCAAAATCGCCATCCAGAAATAAATCTGTTAACTTATCCATACGGTTTTTGAGTTTATTGTGTTCTGACTGTAGCTCTTTTACTTTTTCCTTATAATAATCTTTTTCTGCATTTGCTGAACTTTTTATTGCACCTATTACTTTTTCAAGTAATTCTGGTTCTAAATACATTGTATCAAATACTTTTTGCACTTCTTTTAGTACTTTTGCTTCTTTCACGTATATATACCTTTCTGGGTTACTCGGATCCCACGTACGCAGGTACGTCCACTCATCTACTTTTCCATTGCTGTACTTTTTGTTTTTAGTCTCAGCAGTAACAACTCTACCAGTTGTGGCGCATGTAATCAATCCCCTAAATACATACTCCTTTGCTCCCCATTTAAATGGCTTCTTACTCCAGCCTAAACGCACTCTCTGGCACTGATCAAATAAATCTTTGCTGATAATGGGTGGATATATATGCGGATATTCCTTGTCATCTTTTTTTACTTTCATTATTCCATAATAAAAAGGATTCTGAATAATACTATGAATATGCGAGAGGCATAAATAGCCCTGATTGCCCCTGGAATTACGTAAACCCCATTCCTTAGTCTTTTTGACCAGGTACGACAAAGTATAAGTTCCTGTTGCATATTCCTCAAATAAACGCCTAATCAGTGGAGCACGCATTTTATCAACAACAATTTCTCCCTTGCCCCGATCATGCTTGCTACCATTATTAATGTGTAGGTAGCCAATAGGAGCAGTGCTAACCCATTCCCCCATCCTGAGTTTTTGGGCTATGCTTCGGTTGACATTATCCCTCAGACTGTCAACATAATTTTGTGCCATCATTACGAACATATTCCATACCATCTTTTCTTGCGAGGTAGAATATTTATGCATAATGCAATTTTCGGTATAAAAATGCAGCTCGATTTCTTCCCTCTCAATAAGATCATTCAGCAAAGGCGTTTCCTTGTTATTACGCTGCAGCCTATCAACTTTATCAGTAACAACTGCTATAATTTCTTTTTGCTTTTTGGCAAAATCTATAGCCTCTAAAAATTTTTCTCTATTGCCAACAGTAGAAGACTCAGAGAATTTAAATATTTTAAGAAGCTCTAAACCTTTACGCAGGCAATATTCTTCCAATCTATAAACTTGCGCATCAATTGAGTAGCCTTCTTCTTGTTCTTTTGAGGACACTCTTGCGAGTATAATTGCTTTAGTGGCTTTTTTTCTATCTTTCATTGTTGTTTCCCTTTGTTTGTTTCGTTATCGATGGAAGGTCTATATCCTTGACTTCCTTATATAAGCTACCCTCACTATCCATGAAGTAAAAATCAGCCATGTTTATTTTTTTAGGAAGTTAAAGTAACAATACATGTCATATTGTTGCTCATGCTCTTTTCGTGATAGTGAACTGTTAATAATTACAATAATCTTATTTGGTAACTGTTTATTAATTAACGTAGTTATCTCTTGAGAATGCCTATGAGCGCCTGTCACATAGTCAATGACATTTGGTGGAGGAGTAAAATTTTTGTTGTGGGATTTAAGAAAAGCTTGTTGATTGGCTAGAGATTCTTCCTGATTCTGTTTTGAGCGATGAAAGATAATGATAGTATTTTCGGTAGTCATAACGTTACCCCCTTTTGGTTAAACTTAAAGTTTTTAAGTTTTGACCACCAAAAGTAACCATTTTAGGATTCCTTCGGTGGTCGGGGAGTTAGTAAAACTGCCTAAGACAGCTATGATAACCTTTAGGCAAAAATATTAATCTTGGCCCTGAACATGCGTTACCATCTCCCCGACCAAAATAGTCGAGGATACATCATTTATGGCTGATATCTACCACTTAGGTTAAAGGTTACTACACCCCAGAATAGCTTTACAGCCATTCTGCCTGTAATTTTACCCAAATCTATAAATAAGTCAATTTGATTGTTCATTATCTTTAAGTAAGATTCTACAAAACTCAATTAAGTTCCTGGTAGCTGTATGCAGCTCTACTTCTGATAATTTGCCGTCATACATTAGACCTCTTGCATAACCTCTTTAAAGCTCGAAATTATAAATTCCGGCAATTAAGTTGAATCTTAAACCGAACCGTTTTCTTCTATTTCTGTAACGATCGGCGATAATTTTAAATCTTTTAACCATACCAATT
>JAIOYD010000013.1 GCA_021741285.1 Rickettsiaceae bacterium
AAATCTGAGTTTTTGATACCATGGCACCAAAATTTTACGTCCTTGGCAAGGGATATATACAAAAAATAAAGATGCGACCATTTATTTTAAAAATTCCTGAAATTACGTCAGAAATTTAGAATTTTGACGCAGAGACTACCTATATGATTGGTAAAAGTAACTGGAGCAGCCCCCGTTCCTCCTTCAGATCCATCTACTGTTATAAAATCTGGCCTTATTCCCGTTTCAATCATAGCTTTACATATCGCCATGAATTCAGTTTTATGGCCCAAACATAATTTAAAACCGATTGGTTTTCCACCACTAAGTTTACGTAATCTTGCAATAAACTCCATCATGCCAATTGGAGTAGAAAATTCTGAATGATGTGGAGGAGAAATAGCATCTTTGCCTGGCTCTAGCATACGAATCTTCGCTATTTCAGCATTAACTTTTGCTGCAGGCAATATACCACCATGCCCTGGTTTTGCTCCTTGAGATAATTTGATCTCAACCATTTTTATGACATCATTCTTTACAATTTGTTCAAATGCATCTTGGTTAAATCGGCCATCTTGATGGCGACAACCAAAATAGGCTGTTCCTATTTGCCAAATAATGTCCCCTCCATTCTCCAGATGATATGAACTACCCCCCCCTTCACCAGTACTATGAGCAAAATTTCCCATTCTCGCCCCTTTGTTTAAGGCCCTAATCGCATTTGGACTAATTGCTCCAAAACTCATGCCGGATATATTTAATCGCGAGGCATCGTAAGGTTTAGCACAATCTGCTCCCCCTATTACAATTCTAGTTTGATCATAAGATACTACCTTAGGCGCAATGGAGTGATAAGAAAAAACATAACCAATGCTAGTAAGATCGTTTTTAGTACCAAAAGCAATGGTTTCCCTAACTCCTTTAGCTTTCTGGTACACTAGAGACCTGATTTCTCGCGAATAAGGAGCTCCGCTACTGTCAGTTTCAATATAATATTGCTGAATCTCAGGTCTGATATACTCTAGTATATATCTTAAGTGACCAACAACAGGATAGTTTCGAAGCACGGTATGACTTACAGACATTATATCATGTACTCCAATCAAGATATACGGAACTATAATAAATAAAGCATAGATAATAGGAGGCCAAAATTGATAAATAATGAATACCAGTGAAGAACTAGCCACAGAAATAGTATAATATAACCAGCGCATCTTCTCCCTCAGATTGAATTTCTGAGGTCATTATACAACTTATCCTAGCATCAATTAAACTTATTATTCTTTGGAAAGCCCGAAGGAGGTATTTTTCCAATACTACCGCGTTTTGCGCGCCACGCCATTATTTCTTTTTCCATTCTCATCTTAGATCCAAGGCTCCAAGCTAAACCTTCCTTAGAATCAAACGTTTTAGCATCACCAAGCTTGGCATCACGATATTTTTGCAAAGTTACCCCTTGACCACGCTTCATTTCTGGCACTTCATCAATAGAAAAAACCAGTAATTTTCTATTCGTACCAATAACCGCTACCATATCACCACTGACCGAAGTGCAAACTACGCATCTATCATCACCACTTACTTGCATGATTTGTTTGCCATTTTTAGTTGAAGCGACAGCATCATCACTATTAATGATAAAGCCCTTACCTTTAGTAGATGCTAATAATAATTTTTGGCCTGCCACATAGGGCATAATGTTAATTACGTCATGATTATCAATATCCACCATCAACTTTATTGATTCACCATGACCCTTACCTCTAGCAAAATTATCACCAAGCACGGTGAAAAACTTACCACCTGCAGAGCATATTAACACGTTACTTGTAGTATACGTTTCAACTATAAATGCTTCTGAATCACCTTCTTTAAATTTAATGCCAGATAAATCTAACCCATGTCCCTTCATGGATCTAGTCCAACCCATTTTGGAACATATAACTGTGATTGGTTCTTTTTCAATAAAGGCTGAAATGTCAATTATTTGTGCACTCATTTCTACTTTCTCAAAATTTGTCCTGCGAGCACCTAAGGTAGTTTCTAAGCTAAACTTTTTTTGAATGCTAGCAATATCCGTTTTTATAAATTTCCATAATTGCCGAGGATTTTCTAGTATTTGATACAATGATGCATGTTGTTTTTTGAGCGATTCATGTTCAGCGTTTATTTGCTCCTCTTCTAGTTTCCTTAAGGCACGCAGTTTTATATTAAGTATAGACTCAGCTTGATTATCATTAATAGAAAATTTGCTCATCAATTCTTTTTTGGGATTATCCTCCTCTCTGATAATTCTGATTACTTCATCAATGTTTAGGTAAGCCACTTTTAAAGCGTGTAACACCTCTAATCTTTCATCTATTCTAGCAATTTGGTATTTAGTTCTTCTAGTTATTATCTCCGCGCGAAATGCTATAAATTCTTGAAGAACCTCTAATATATTCATAACTCTAGGCGCTCCAGTTGAACTCAAAACGTTAAGATTTAGATGAATTCTAGATTCAAGCTCAGTAAGTTTAAATAAAGATTCCATTATAATCTCAGGAGAACACCCTCGTCCTTTAGGTTCAATAACTATTCTAATAGCCTCTGCAGATTCGTCTCTTATATTACTAATTAGAGGAATTTTTTTATCCATTAATAATGATGCAATTTGTTCAATCAACCTTGATTTTTGCACTTGATATGGAATTTCAGTAATAACTATTTGATATAACCCATGGCTAAAGCTTTCCTTTTCCCACCTTGCTCTTACTCTAAAACTACCTCTTCCACTTTCATAAGCTGCATCAATAGTATTCTTGCTATCAATAATAGTGCCACCCGTTGGAAAATCAGGCCCCTTAATAAATTGAAGCACCTCCTTGCAAGTAGCTTTTGGGTGATCAATTAGGTGTATTATAGCGTCACATAATTCATGTAAATTATGGGGGGGAATGCTGGTGGCCATTCCTACAGCTATACCCTCAGAACCATTGGCCAGTAAATTAGGGAACTGCGCAGGCATCAGCACAGGCTCCGTATCAGAATCATCGTATGTTAAGCGAAAATCAACAGTATCCTTATCAAGATCTTCCATTAACAGTATGCAGATCTCTGTCATCCTTGATTCAGTATAACGCATAGCAGCTGCATTATCTCCATCAACAGAACCAAAATTTCCTTGCCCATCAATAAGTGGATAACGTAGCGAGAAAACTTGAGCCAATCTAACAAGGGTATCATAAACAGCAGTATCACCATGTGGGTGATACTTACCAATTACATCACCAACCACCCTAGCACATTTTTTATAACCAGAACTTGGGTCCAGTTTTAGTTTCATCATGGCATATAACAGCCTTCTATGCACTGGTTTTAAACCGTCACGGACATCTGGTAATGATCTGGACATAATAGTAGAAAGTGCATAGGAAAGATAACGTTCTGATATTGCACTACCAAAATCAACATTTTCAACATTTGGATCTTCGATGGTCATTATGGCTACTTAATTCTATATGTTTGATGGCAGGTTACCACTAAATGATACTAGTAGTCAAATCTCCAATTAATTCCAAACGATGTATTTCCTTCTTGTTTTGTTACATTTTCTATAGAAATCTTTGGTGTAATTTGCACTTCTAGTCTGAGTTTCGTGGTATCTGCTTGTCTACCACGTTCTATTTCCAAATAAATCTTATCAGTTACGTACTTGCCCAGTCCTATTGAAGTTTTTTCTGGATTTGCCTCGTCAGTTTTAAAATTTATATCATCTACTCTAAGGAGTTTGCGTCCAAAACCAAGAGGATCAAGGCCTCCACCATGCCCCGAAACCCTTCTTATACCATCAGCTAATTGTAAAGCTTGGAAAGCTGAGATATCCTCGGTATTTGCACCAAATAGTAAAAACGATAGTGCCCTTTCTTCACTCATAGCTGGTGTTGATTCTATAGCAAGATTTGGGTTAACAATCGGGCCAGATAGTATTAATCGTATTTCCGTACCACCACTAACATACACGCCGATAATATTTAGAAATGGTGATGGTGACAAAGGTCCATCAAAAATAAGCTCTCCCTTTTTTATGGTTAAAATCTTGCCAAATTCTTGATACCTTCCTCGCACAGTATTAAGTATCCCTTTAACAATCGGGCGATTATTATCACCGCTTATTTTTAAATTACCATTCAACCTGGTGTCTACTCCCCAACCGCGAATAAATACTTTATCTGTAGTGACAAGGTCTATATTAAAGTTTACTGGATAATTAAACTTATCCTTTTCAATAACTACTTCTTTAGTATTTAATTCTGGAATCTTTTCCTTAAAGCGTTCTGGTATCTTGATCTCAAAAGGTCCTAAAGTTAACTGCCCTTTTGCTGTAGCTTTTGTTTTATCTCCATGAATTAAAATATTGCCGTTTAATTCTCCATGCATATATGGAGTATTTATTGGATTAAATTTTTTACTCATCATGTTAAAGCTAAAAGCGTATTGCTCAGTCAACGAAACTTTACCATCACCTTGCAAATTGTTACCAAACCTGTCCTTAGCCAGGATTTCAGAAAAATTAATGAGCTGACCATTTGTTTTGATAGTACTAGAGATATCTTTTAGCTTTATACCATATTGTTTATAGTCATATTTACCATTGGTTAGCTTTAGTTGGCCACTAAGATGCGGATCGTTTATTGCTCCCTCCGCTTTTATAGCGCCATCCAACCTACCAACAATTTTGTGTCCTGTTATAGTTAGAAATGGGTTGATTGGTACATTTTTAAGTAAAGCGCTCATCGGCATAGAACTGCTATCCATACTCGCATCTATATTAAGTAAACCATCATCAATTTTTAGATTATTCACTTTAAATGTAGTTTTATTACCAATAACCAAGAAAACTTTACTTGAATTTTTTATTTGAGCGCTCCCAATCTTGCCCCCAATCCTATTAATCACAAACTCTATTGGCGTCGATAAAGGTTCAACATCTTTCTTATAAATTGATTTAAATATACTATCAAAACTTAGGTTAATAGGGAGTGATTGCTTTGAAAGAACATTGCCTTTAACATTTATATCTTCGTTTTGTAACTGCGCATCAATTTGGACCTCATCAAATATAAAATCTTTTATATTTAAGGCTTTGACCAAAATATTTAGGTTAGCAAATTTCCCTTGCCACAAATCAAGAGAGGTTAGCACTATATCAATAGTATCAGAATGAAATATTTTAGTAGATAAAGAAGTAATTTGCCCTTTTAACGATAATTGCTGCTTTACATTATCAGTTGATGAAAAAACCGCTTCCATATTCATTGCCCCACTATGTATAACAGGAAAATATTTTACTATCTCCTCCAACGTATTATCTATTACGGAGATTTTACCAGTCAAAATAAGACTATTTAAATCAAGCGTTAAATTGGCTATTTTCTCAGAATCAGTTCCCTTTGTTATAAAATTTGACAAAAGTAACTTGTTATTTTTATAGGCTATATTGCCAGTCGCATTCATTGTTTCATAATCTAATTTTATCATTCCCTCTATGTCACTCTCAGATAACAAAAATCTGACATCGTAAACTAGTGGAGAGACATCAATATCTATGCTACCTGTTGCAATAATTTGAGGATTCTTTGCTGTTCCAGTAATTTTTATTTCACCTTTTGATTCCCCCACATATTCTTGTATTTTCGGATCCAATAACTGCTTAAGAAAATTTGATTGATGACTAACCTCACCGTTAATTATATTATGTTTCTGGTCGATAAATAATTTACCAGTGACATTAGCTATTTCGGAATTAAATTTCGAATATTTGATATCCACCTGTCCTTGGTTATGATCATATGACCCTAATATTTCAAAGGCACTATCTTTTTCCAAAAATAATTTACCATTTCTTGTAAAAGCTAATTGTTGCCTTGCGTTATTATACTCCACGTGAGAATTCAAAGAAAAAGAAAATTGTCGGCTTAGGCCCGTTAAAGCAGGAGCAATATTAACTTGATTGAAGCTAAGCTTTCTAATAATGATCGCAGGATTAAATAACCGGCTTGATTCGTTTGGATTCACTTTTATCTGAGGAACTCTATTGAGCGTTAACTCTTCTGCAGAAATTGACCAAAAAGTTACTTCCCAAATAGAAAAGAGAGAAGGTAAGATATTAATATGAAGATTTTTTATAGAGCCAATTTCTCCTCCTTGGTCCATGACCAAGAAGGAATCTATATCTGCAATAAGAGGAAGAGAGATATTTATATTATCTATTTTTGCAACTAAACCAAACTCGTTTTTAAAAACATCAATTAAGGTCTGTGCAAGAAATGTTTTGGCATGATCAGTTTTTAGCCAAATAGCAGCAGCAATTATCATTATCTTAAATAATAACATCAGCACTATTAAAATTTTCCAAAAACTTTTCATACTATTTAACTAAAACGATTGCCCGATACCAAAATATAATTGATAAGACTTATCTATAAATTTTCTACGGTTCAGAGGAAAGCCAACATCAAACCTTAGCGGACCAAAATTAGTCAGATATCTAACTCCAAAACCCCCCCCATGTAAAAGCTTTTTCTTCAAGTTTGGCGTTAATGAATTATAGGCAAAACCGTTGTCCAAGAAACTGACTATACCTATGGTATCATTCACTTTTAATCTCAGTTCGATAGTCGCTTCAACAAAAGATTGTCCTCCTGTAGGGAGATTATTACTATCTAAGCTACCAGCAAATTGATAAGCATAACCTCTTAACGAATTATTACCTCCAACATAAAACCGCTCTGTTTCAGGTATAGATTTGGGTTTTATTCCTACTATAGTGCCTGTTGCCGCCCTAATAGCTAGTACGGGATTTAGTTTTGTCTTGATATTGAAGTACGTTGAAGCAGAAAGTTGGGTTTTGAGAAACGGCTTCTCTTTAGATTTCATATAAAAATAAGGTGCAGTTTCTAGCTCAAAAAGACGACCTTTTTTTGCATCTAGTATATTATCTCGACTATCATAAATAACAAACAAAGGACTCGAAACTAATGAATAGCGTCTCTTGCTAACTATATGTTTTTCAAATCTCTCCACAATTGCATGAGAAAACTTCATTCCGATCCCGCCAAGCCATTCCTGCGACAATTCTCTTTCTAAGTATCCGGACATAGAAGCTTCTTTACTTGCAAATGCTTTTAATTTTTTATTTTCAAATTTACTCCCTAGCCTTAGAGTTTGATCGTCTCTTTTAAAAAAAGGCTTTGAATAATCCAGTTCTATCATCTGCTCTCTATAGTTACCCAATAGGTCTGCTTTTAGTTTTTCACCTGATCCAAATAAATTTCTGTGTTCCCAACCAAACGCCGCTCCTAAACCAATACCTGTTTCATAAGCTATCCCAGCTTTTAAGCTTCTAGCCTTACGCTCAGTTAGATCAAAGCCTATGGGCACCGATCCATCTTTATTTACATGTTCTGGAATTATCGGAGTTGTTGAAGAAAATAACCCACTCTTTTGTAAAAACCCCCTGGATTCAGCTATAATGGTACGTCTAATACATTGACCATCTAAGAGTTTGACTAATTTTCTTACATACTCAGCTTTTATAGTTTTCAAGCCAACAAATTCAACTTTCTCCAGTTTTGTAGACGGCCCAGCTTCAATAAAAAATTTGATCTTAACCTCATGATTTTCGTGATCTATTTCTGCTTCGTGGGTGACTGATAGCGATAATATACAGTTTTTATTTTCTAAATATTCTATTATTTTTTTCTCCGCATCTAGAACATTTTGTGCAATAGCGTGGTCGCCAATTTTTATTCCAATTTTATTGCTTTTTAGCACGTTAACATTTTGATTACTTGTGGCCGTAAAAACAATTGATAGAGCCGAAATTTTATAACGCTGTCCAGGAATAATATTAAATATTATCGAATTATTAGTTTCACCAGGAATTTCAACATCAATAGTGTGAGCATAATAACCTTTGGAACGCAGCAACTTGGAAAATGATTTTTTGGCTTCACTTTCCCAATAGGCTTTTTGATCAGTAGTTTTATACGTTTTCGCAGTTTGTTCCATTTCTTTGGCAAGGAAATCTAAATATTTCTTAAGCCATAATTTAGCATCTAACTTGATTACTAAATGCAAATCATTCTGTGGAGCAGCAATTGATGATGGAGTGTATGCAAAAATCAAGAAAAGATAGGCAATTATAACAAATATTGTCGTAGATTTGGTCATATCACGAAAATGCCACTGTTAATTGTTTAAAACGCTATTTTAGAAGAATAAGCTAGCTTCACGAATTTTAGCTCTAAGTTTGATGATATTAGTAAGATTAGTAAAGAAAATTATCTAAAATGATTCACCTTAATTAAAATTTTCAACGCTTATATTTAGAATACTACAACTCACCTCACATGCTTAAGGTTTCGAACCTTAAATTTTCACCGCTTAGATTAAGTGGGGCTTGTTAATAGCAAAAACTAGCATAAACAGAAAAACCTATCTCACTTTTAATATTAGTTCTACCACAATAGCTTTCAAAATCAAGCCGGATTGCAACTAAAGCTAACATTTCTGCACTAGATTTACCAATATTACTCTTTAATACCTAGTGAGCTTGACAATACTCTGATATCTTTAAAAAATTAATATCGTCCATTACCACAACATTATTTAATTAAATGCTACAAAACAAACATATTATCAGATTTTCCTTTATAGGTTTGTTTCTGAATATCATAGCAAATATCGTGCTCTACCGGTATTTTATGATTGAAGAAGTAGTTTTAAAACAAGTAGCTAATCATAATACTTATTTGGCAGAGGTGTATAAATCAGGAGTGTGGGATAATAATCGAAGAGCCATTGAAAAACTTAAAGACAATGATTATTCGCATCTATTAACCGATGCCGATTTCATCCTATTTACAAAAAGTTCTTCCAGCTTTCTCAAAACTACCAACGCAATAGTAACTATTTATGATAGAACTGGCAAAAAACTTTTATCAAATACAAATCACAGCATTTCTAATATCGACCAATCGAGCAACCTAGATAGTTATGGTTTAATTTTATTGAACTTAGATAAGTACTTTTTACAAGCTTATATCTCAACTAATGCACTAGGGGAAGCTTACCAGGGAAAAACAGTTCATTCTTTAATTTCTAGGTCGGTAATCACCGATGAAAATGATAATAAAGTTGAAAAATCTTTTATCATTAGCTACATACCTATTATCAATTCTTCTACTGGAAACTTTAACATAGAAGGAGTGATGGAAATTACTAATGATATCACGGAACAATGGGACAATATAACTTATCTAGAAAAACGTATATTTATAGCCTTTGTGCTAGTTTTTATGGTCTTTTTTATCATAGTTATGTACAACACCAACTACGCGCAAAGAATCATTAATAAACAATTTGAAACTAATAGAGATCTAGAAGGTGCAAAAATTAAAGCAGAAACAGAAAGTTTAGCTAAAACTGAATTTCTAGCTAATATTAGCCATGAACTAAGAACTCCATTGAATGCAATAATTGGATTTTCAGAAATCATGATTGCTGAAACTTATGGTAAAGTGGAAAATGTACAGTATAAAGATTACATAACAGATATTAATAATTCTGGAAAACATTTGCTTAGCGTAATCGATGATATTCTTGATTTTTCTAAAGCCGCTGCTGATAAGCTCCAAGTAGATAAAATTGAGCTGGATCTAAATAAACTTGCCTCATCAAGTATGAGGTTTGTTAAACCAAGAGCAGATGAAGCCTCTGTTAAGCTTATCGAAGATTTTCCTGCTGAGCATGTAATTATTTACGCTGATCCCAAAAGACTGAAACAAGCGTTGCTTAATTTACTTTCTAACTCTGTTAAATTCACCCCAGCAGAAGGCTCCGTTACGCTGGCTATTAGAAAAAATGTAATAGAGAAATTAGTGTATATTTCAGTTACTGATACCGGGATTGGGATGAGCGACCAAGATATTCCAAAAGCTTTATCTTCTTTTGGTCAAGTAGATAATAAGTTAAGTAGAAAGTATGAAGGAACTGGCCTTGGCTTACCATTGACAAAAAAACTCGTTGAATTGATGAGCGGAAAATTCGACCTGAAGAGTTCTCCGGGAAAAGGGACCACCGTTACTATCGTATTTGAGTACACTGAAAGTATACAAGTATAGTACCAATTCTACTAGACTAGTAAATATTTTTGTATATTATGTAACCTTGTATGGTTATTTAAGTAATCGCTCACTTGAAGAAATGAAAAAAAGCTTATTTTTAATATTATTTACATTAATCTCGCTACCAAGCGCTAGGGCGGATGATCAGAACTTTGGCCCTATAGTACAGAGACAATCTAAACAGATACAGGAACTAAAAACTAGAATACAAGATCTAGAAAAAAGCGTTGCGGAGTTAAAGCTTAATCTTAATAATGGGTTATCGGCTCCCAAAACTACTGGCACTTCTATACCATCTCCGATAGGAGGAGATCAAGTAGCCGAAGCGGTTTTGGATTCAAATGATTTGAATAGTTCTTTAGACAAAAATAAGCCGGGTGCTTCAAGCTCTGGAGAGAAATCGGAATATGATTTAGCTTTAATTTCTCTGAAAGATGGAAAATTTGAAGATGCCGAAAGACAATTTGCTGACTTTATAAGTAAATATCCATCAAGCGGGTTACAAAGTAATGCAACTTTTTGGTATGCAGAAACTTTTTATCGTCGGGAACTGTTTAATAAAGCAGCTGTAAATTACTTACAAAGCTACAAAAAATATCCAAAAGGAGCAAAAGTACAAGATTCTTTACTTAAATTATCCTATTCTCTTGCTAGCTTGAATAAAAAGAAAGAAGCCTGTAGTATGCTGATTAAATTAGAGCAAGAATTTCCTCAAAGGCCTATAGACTCTGTAAAACGAGCTCAAGAAGCTAAGGATAATTTCCAATGCAAATAAATTAAGTGAGTTCAGAAGTGGCAGATATTCTTGACGAAGTTTTAAATGACGAAAAAGATGAAAAACGATTAGCATTGTTTCGTAAAGCATTGCCTACAATAATTGTTACTACAATATTTATTGCTCTGTCTATGGCTGGTTATGGCTGGTATAAAAATAGAATAGTTGAACATCACAAAGAAATTGGTGATATGTTCATAGATCTTGCCTCTGGGCAAATTGCTGATGTAGCTTTAAGAAATAATTCACTAGAACAATTGATTGAGCAAGGTAGCACACGTCAATCTGAACTAGCCGAAATACAATTAGTCTACTTTATGCTTAATAACGACCTAGCTTCATCTCTAGCCAGGTTAGAAAGTATCATTGATAATAATAGTTATTGTGAAATTACTACTTCATACGCTAGGCTTTTGTGGCTGGGCATTATTCTAGATCAGAAGGAACTAACTGAAGTAATGCAGATAAAAGCTAGAAATTATCTAGATCATTTCTCAAAAGAGGATCAATTATTCTTCGCCAGTGCCACTCTTTTAAAGTCGTTTTTTTATAAAAAAAATGGCCAGGACGATTTAGCAATAAAATACGCCAACTCCCTTCTTAAAACAGAGAGTGCATCAATAATACTCAAGGAACAAGCTGTTGCTATCCTTGCTAGTTTTAAAAAATAAAAAGTAGATAAATAAACTATGAAAAAAATATTTTTTACGTTTCTGGTATCATTAGTTCTAAGTAGTTGCGATCATATTGGCAGCACGCGTGTTAAAAACCTCATTGACTTAACTCCTAAACTTGAGGCAGATTTAAATGAGAAAATTGTTCTATCTGATGCAAAAAAGAATCCTTTTTCAAATGAAAAAATAAAGTCCTATAGAATTGCCAAGCATTCGATTATTGCCCAACCGGCTATTGCAAAAAAAGTAATCTATAGCGTTGACAGCCAAGGACATGTCTCCGCATTCTCTCTGAAAGATAATAAAATAACTTGGACAACAGACATTGCTAAAGGCTCTCTTGATCGCAACTTTAATGCTGGCGGAATACTATATAGTGATGAAAAATTATTTGTTACTCATGGTTCTAGAACCCTGGTTATCCTCGATGCTCAAACTGGTGATGAAATTATCCGTAAAGAATTTCCAGATATACTACGCACTAAACCCGTAATGGGCGATGATCGTATTTTACTAGTACAAACAATAAGTAACCAACTTATAGCCTATGACATTAAATCATCAAATTTATTATGGATGCATGAAGGTGGCATTGAAACTATTTCTACTATAAACCATGTTACTCCGGTTATAAACGACCATTACGCGCTTATTAGCTATAGTTCTGGAGAAGTTTTGTATATAGATATAAAATCAGGTAAAGAAAAGTGGATTTTTAGTCTTTCAAATATGGGAGATGCTGGCTTACCAAGCTTCGATCCAGCTTTAATAGTTGCAGCTCCTATCATTAGTGGTCACTACGCTTATTTTGCGAGTAGCAATGGTAAGGTAATAAAAATTAATTTAGATAATGGCATTCCAGCTTGGCAAAGACAAGCAGATGACGTTCAATCTATTAGTTTGTTTGGGGATAATCTGTTTATAACGAACAATGCACGCCAAGTAGCTGCACTCTCAACCCATAACGGAAAAGTAAAATGGGTAGGTAATTTAATATCTGAGGAAGAAAGAAAGACTAAAAGACCTGCAACAGTTATATTACAGCCCCCATTTGTTAGCGCAATAGAAGATAACCGTCTTGCAGTGAGTGTTGTTGCATCTAATGGTCAATTATACCAATTTATTCAAGACGAGACAGGCCAATTACCCCTACAGCCTAGAATAGTAAAAATTGAGAAACAAGTACGTTATCAATGGCTATCTTGTTGCACGGGGAAACTGCACCTTATTACTGCTCGTGATATAAAATTTTAAATAAATTGAATATTTCAACTTATCTGATTGTAGAACTTATACCAAACCTAAATCAGATTTAATGTTACTAATATATTGGTTTATGGAATAATTATTAATGAATAAACGTAGGTCCATTTTTTTATCAGCAATCTCGGGTAATGTACTAGAGTATTATGATTTTACTGTATACGCAGTATTTTCTCTTGCAATTGGCAAAACCTTCTTTCCTAGTGACTCAGAAATTGTCCAAGTTCTATCTACTCTTGCCGTATTTGCTGTCGGTTTTGTTACCAGGCCTATTGGCGGAATAATATTTGGTTATATCGCTGATAAGAATGGAAGAAGAGTTTCACTGATTGTTTCGATGTTGGGTATGACAATACCTACCTTCATTATGGGGTTGATTCCTGCGCACTCAGAAATAGGATATTTAGCCCCAGCCATATTAGTCTTTATGCGTTTACTTCAGGGTTTATGCATTAGCGGAGAAGGAGCTGGAGCAGCTATATTTATTCTTGAGCACTATCAAAATTTGAGGCCTGGTTTCACCGCAGGCATAGTCCACGCTTCAAACATAGCTGGCACGTTGCTTGCCACAATAGTTGGTATTATACTAGCACATTTCTTTCCCTACGTAGAATTTGCTTGGAGATTTGCTTTTATACTAGGCGGAGTAATGGGGTTAGTCGGTTTTTATTTTAGACTTAGAGTATCCGAAACTCCTATTTTTGAAATGCTTGCAGAAAAAAAGAAGACTCTTAAATCTCCCTTTTTTCATGTTCTTAAAACCGCAAAAAGCTCTATGTTTATTACTGTCTGTCTTGGAGCTAGTGCAAGTAGCGTGGTATATTTAATAAAAACATATATTACTATTTATTATTGTAATATATTACATTTTGAGGACACTATAGCTAGATCCTACCTTGCCTACTCATCAATTATTATGATGTGTGCTATGCCAGTTTCAGGCCATATATCAGATAAAATTGGTCGATTTAATATGATTACTCTATCCTCAGCAGCAGTAGTTATCTTGGCTCTTCCTTGTTTTATGTTGCTTTCGTGCGAAGGAACAATAGAACAACTTATTGCGCTGACCGTTCTAGCTATCCTCGGAGGAATGCTTGCTGGTACTGCTTATATATTTGTCATTTCCTTATTTTCTCCGGATCAAAGATTCTCAGGCGTAGCGTTTAGTTATAATCTGGGAATAGCTTTATGTGGAGGCACTTCTGCCGCTATTTCACGTTGGCTTGTTGAAATAACAGGACTTTATTATTCACCTGCTTTTTATATAATGCTTACATCTAGTATATTCTTGATAGTAATTTATGTAATGCGAGATACAGTTAAAGAGGTACTAGAAACCAACCTAAGCCAGAAGAAATGATACGTTACAACTTAGGCATACTAGCTGAATATTGTGTACTTATATATTATTTAATAAGACTTTACCAACCTCTGCACCATAGATATAAATCTTATGTTGGAGAAATAGACCTCATTATGAAACGTGGTAACCAGCTAGTATTTATTGAGGTAAAAGCTAGAAAACATGGG
>JAIOYD010000014.1 GCA_021741285.1 Rickettsiaceae bacterium
TCATAGATAGCAAAAAATTGGCTCTTGAGAAAAATAATGAAATCCTGTACCTTGAATACTTATCTGACAGTCAAAATTCAACCGACAATCAGATGGGGTAAATTATGGTGTCTGTAAGATCAAATCTTGACTAGTACACCTCAACATCTGGGGATCGTATAATGTTTAGATGTTGCTTTAATTTCTCTAAATTCCAGTCCCACCATTTGATCTTCAGGAGTTTCTGAATCTCATCATCAGTAAATCGTTTTTTAATTAAACGTGCCGGATTTCCGCCCCATATTTCATATGGCCCAATATTTTTTGTTACCAGGCTGCGTGCACCTATTACGGCCCCATCTCCAATCCGAACCCCAGGCATAATCATACTTTCTGCGCCTATCCAAAAATCATTGCCAATCATTGTATCCCCTTTGAGCTTTTGTCCTTTAGGTGCCACTAAATTATAGTTATCAAAATCCTTGTCTAGGAAATCGAGTGAATAGGCTGCAATCCAGTCATAGTTATGACCTTGTGTTCCACCCATCATAAACTTTACGCCGGTTGCAATTGAACAAAATTTACCAATAATAAGACGGTCTATTTCGCTTGTATCTTGATGATTGTCTGCTTCATCAAGATACATAACGCAATCCTCAAAAGCCTTGTCATGGTAGTACCCTGAATAATAAGAGTAATCGCCTGCAATAATATGCTTTGCTTTAACATGATCTTTAATAATTATCGATTCCCTATAGCTATTGAAGATAGGCATATATTTATTTTTTAATATTGGTTAGAAAAGCCCCTAGAAACATTTGTATTGTCCAAGTATATGTAATTTAGGTTATTAAATTTCGTCGTAACAGGGATGATATTAAAAATCGTTTGGCTGGTGGCGGGGCGTGAACGTATACTGACTTGGTACAGGAAACCCTTTCTTTCCTATAACAAATTCAAGTTAGTTTAGCTTCTTTTAGTGTAGATATAAGCTTCGATTAATTATATTTAGTACACAAAATCCTGACCATCAACTAAGTAACTTTTGCATCGTACGACCAATTTCAGAAGGAGAATTAGACATCATAACCCCAGCGCTGGTTAGAGCCTCGATCTTGTCTCCAGCAGAACCTTTGCCACCAGCAATAATTGCACCAGCATGTCCCATTCTTTTACCAGGAGGTGCTGTTACTCCTGCAATAAATCCAACTACAGGTTTTTTGATTTTATGTCTTTTGATGAAGTCAGCTGCATCTTCTTCCGCATTACCCCCAATTTCACCAATCATGATAATTGCCTGAGTATCATTATCGTGCAAGAATAATTCTATACAATCAATAAAATTAGTTCCATTTACCGGACACCACTTATGCCAACGCAAGTAGACTGGCCAAGACCAACAGCAGTTGTTTGAGCAACAGCTTCATATGTTAAGGTACCTGACCTTGAAACAATACCAATCCTGCCTTTTTGGTGAATATGACCTGGCATGATCCCAATCTTACACTCGGCAGGAGTAATCACTCCAGGACAGTTTGGTCCAATCAACCTAGTCCTCGAACCAAGTAAAGCTCTTTTGACCTTAAGCATGTCTATCACAGGTATGCCTTCGGTAATACAAATTACCAACTCAAGCCCCGCATCAATTGCTTCTAAAATTGAATCTGCCGCAAAGGGTGGAGGAACATAAATCACACTGGCATTCGCTCCTGTTCTGTCAACAGCTTCCGCTACTGTATTATAGACTGGTAAATCTAAATGTGTTTGCCCCCCTTTACCAGGTGTAATGCCACCAACCATTTTAGTGCCATAAGCGATTGCTTGCTCAGAGTGAAAAGTACCCTGGGAGCCGGTAAAGCCCTGACAAATTACTTTGGTATTTTTATTTATAAGTATCGACATATTATTATTGCTCCTAAATCTATACAGCTTTTACAATTTTTTGTGCCGCATCCCCTAGATCATCAGCAGCAATTATTTCTAAGCCAGAATTAGCTAGTATCTTCTTTCCAAGTTCAAAATTTGTGCCTGCAAGACGAACTACTAACGGTATCTTAACACCAACTTCCTTTGCTGCAGCGACTATTCCTTCGGCAATAATATCGCATCTCATAATCCCACCAAAGATGTTTACTAATATGCCTTTTACAGCTTTATCTGAAAGAATAATTTTGAATGCTTCAGCAACTCTTTCTTTATCTGCCCCGCCCCCAACATCTAAGAAATTTGCCGGTTCTGCTTCATATAGTTTAATAATGTCCATAGTTGCCATGGCTAAACCAGCTCCATTTACCATGCAGCCAATAGTTCCATCCATCCTAACATAATTTAAATCAGCTTTACTTGCTCTTACTTCAAGAGCATCCTCTTCTGCTTCATCTCTCAGAGCAGCAATTTCCGGATGACGGAATAATCCATTATCATCAAAATTTATTTTTGCGTCCAGTGCTAGCAAATTACCATCAAGAGTTTCTACAAGCGGATTAATTTCTATTTGAGATGCATCTGTAGCAACGAAAGCATTATAGACCGATTCAGCTATTTTTATCAGCTGCTTTGCTTTATCACCCGAAAATCCAAGCCTAAAAGCTAAGGCTCTGCAGTGAAAAGGCATAAGGCCAGTTGCAGGATCAATTGAAATTTTAATAATTTTTTCTGGTGTTTTGTTGGCCACCTCTTCAATATCGATTCCACCTTCAGTTGAAGCCATGAAGGTTATTCGATTTGATGCTCGGTCAAGAACCACGCTAAAGTAATATTCTTTAGCAATATCACACCCTGATTCTATGTAGACCCTTTTAACAACTTGCCCCTTGGGTCCGGTCTGATGTGTTACTAAAGTTTTACCATACATGTCATGAGCAATACTTCTAGCTTCTTCTTTGCTACGTACAACTTTTACGCCACCAGCTTTGCCTCTACCACCAGCATGAATTTGAGCTT
Source organism: Rickettsiaceae bacterium (assembly GCA_021741285.1). Classification (GTDB taxonomy): domain Bacteria; phylum Pseudomonadota; class Alphaproteobacteria; order Rickettsiales; family Rickettsiaceae; genus Megaera_A. Next base: position 2,923 of record JAIOYD010000014.1, read on the forward strand.
TAACAACATAGACCTTAGCCTCAAAATTCTTGATTAACTCATCAATTTCTTCAGCTTTCAAAGCAACAATGCCATGAGACGTAGGCACCCCATATTTAGCTAAAACTTGTTTTGCTTGATATTCATGAATATTCATCTTGTACTTGTATTTCTAATTAATTTTTATACCACAGGCCTTACTCTATAATAAAACATCCAGTGAAGTAAAGGAAAAGAAGGAATAGTTCTAAAATTTAAGCCAACTAGTCTTTTATCATAATTGTTGCAGACACGGTCATAGAAATTTGAGTTTCGCCTGGTTCTGCTACAGGAGAGGCCATCTCGTTCTTTGCCATAGCTCCCATTCTCATTGCATATTGCATAATTGGATAAGGTCTAGATGTATCAGCATCAACGTTTATACTTACAACTTTTATTATATCTTTACCTAAAGCTTTTGCTACACGTTTTGACTTTTTCATTAGTTTCTCAACCGCTAATTCCATCAAGGAATCTCGTACTTCTTCTCTCGTATCATTGGAAATAGTATAAGTTAGTCCATCTACCACCAAACCAATCTCTTGCAATTGACCAGTAAGTTTTAAAATATCATTTGTTGCTTTTCCAGAGATGGCCACCCCTTGGCTTCCTCTCCATTTTATTTTTCTTTCATCATTTTTATTAAGCACAACTTCATATTTATATACAGAATATTGCTGTGTTGAAACTTTAACATCTTTTAGCAACTTAGTTTTTTCTAACGCCTTAGCCATTACGGTGTTAATTTGATTTTGCACCTCTTTTGCAGTTGCAGCTTCGAATTCAAAATGCAAATTTGCCACTAACAAGTCTTCTGAAACTTCAATAAATTCAGTAGCGGAAACGTTAAGTAACGTGCCATCCTCTATCTTCTCTCCATCAGCTAAGCTGTTTAATGGGGTAGCAAGAAGCAGGTATATAATTAATTTACTTATCTGATGTATCATAACTTCCTCATTTAAACTAATGTTATCAACTCTTTGGCTGCCTTTAAACCGGTTTCAGTTATTTCTTTGCCTGAAATCATTCTAGCCAGCTCGTAAGATCTGGCTTCCTCTTCCAGTGTTCTTATTTCAACTACAGTATGAAGATCGTGTTGAGTTTTTTCAACTAAAATGTGCTGATCAGCTTTTCCAGCTACTTGTGGCTGATGAGTTATAACAATGATTTGTACCGCGCTGCTGAGTAGTTTTAAGCGTAAGCCTATTGAGTCTGCCACAGAGCCACTGATTCCTACGTCTATTTCATCAAAAATAACAGTGTGCTTTGGAGCCTTATCAAATAAAGCCACTCTGAATGCCAACATAAAGCGTGATAATTCTCCCCCAGATGCAATTTTATCGATGGGCGACAAACTCATCCCTGGATTTGTTGAGGCCACAAATCGTACCTTATCCATTCCATTTGTTGAGGCAAAATTAGGGTCTGATTCAATTTCAACAACGAAAATGGCTTTTTTCATATCAAGAGCCGATAACTCTTGCATAACTTTTTTCTCAAGTTCTGTAACTATTTTCTTCCTTTGAGCTGACAAATTTTGAGCCAGAATAAAGTAATGTTGTTTAAAGGATTCAAGCTGACGTTCTATTTCAGAATTCATTTGAACATTATTTTCTAGGCTTAACAATTCTGTTTGAGATTTTTCAAAAAGATCAACCAAACTATCTGCGTCCACCGAATGCTTTCTCGCTAAAGTTCTTATCTCATATAATCTTTCCTCAATCTCTTCGATGGAAAATTCTTCTTTATAGAGGTCACGCAATATCTGCTGTAGAATAGTTTTAGCATCTTCAATTTTATCGTAAGCTAATTCTAAGTTAGAACTAACTTTTTCAAGCAATTCATTATTGTTCACAGAATTTGAAATAGATCTTTGGGCTTTCCCAATAATTCGTTCAATCGAGCTTTCTTGAATTTCAGCCAATACAGATTGAATCAGTTGTTTCTCTTTCTCGTAAGATTGCAGTTTTCTTTTTATATCAGTTAATTCTTGCTCTTCACCTTTCTTTACTTGAGCTAACTCAAGCTCAGCACAAACATGTTTTAAATAATCTATGTCCTTATCTATCTGTTCTTTTCTAGTAGCAATTTCTTTGATTTTCTTTTCCGTTTCTTGCCAATTAAAATAACTAAGTGCAACCTCTTTTTTAAGATCTCCAAGTTTACCAAATTCATCTAAAATAAATTGATGTGATGCTACATGAAGTAGCATGGTATGATTGTGCTGACCATGAAGTTCAAGCAAATAATTGAATAAATTTTGTACAAGCTTGGTTGTGACAATTTGATCGTTTATAAAAAACTTTTTACGTCCTAAGGTATTTTGACTACATTTTATAATTAGGACATCAGCTTTATCAACCCCTATCTCTTGTAGATAATTATCTAGTATTTTGGTAGCAGTAAAAACAAGAGTTACTAAGCATGACTCTGCAGATGGTCTAATTGGGTTGCCGGAGAATTTTTCGCCCAAACAAAAAAGGATAGCATCAAGAAGAATAGACTTACCGGCGCCAGTTTCGCCTGTAATAGCACAGAAGCCTTCATTAAAATCTAATTCTAACTTCTCAATTAGGATAAAGTCCTTAATATGAAGGCTTTGTAGCATTTCTCTATTTCAATAGATTATCACTATATTTGTGCCACTGACTATCTGGGTAGTTATGGGCAAGAACTGTGGCATATTTTTTTGCTTCCTCAACAAGCCCAAGCATTATATTACTTTCGACAAGCCTATATAGGGCTTCAGGGACGTGTGAAGTAGTATCATAGTTTTCAACTACTATTTGGAATCTTTTTATAGCAGCTACTGGATTTCTTTTGTTTAGATAATAACGCCCAACAAACATTTCTTTTCCCGCTAAATGATCCTTTACTAGGTCTATTTTTAAAGCAGCATCAATCGCATATTTAGAATTAGAGAATCTCAAAATAACTTCTTCAAGCCCCTGGCCTGCATACTCCGTTTTCGACTGATCAAGCCTTACATCCGAGATTTGAACATAAGTTGCAAGTGCTTTTAGGTAGTACGCATATGCGATATCTTCATATCTTGGGTGAAGTTTGATGAATATATCGAGCACATCAACAGCTTCTTCATATTCTCCAGCAAGGTATAGCGAGTACGCTTGCATAAGTTCAGCCTTTGGTGTGATGCTATTACCAGGATGTTGAAAAAATACTTTTTCAAATTCAGCAGAAGCCTTTTTGTAGTCGCCACTTTCTAACTCTTTAACACCTTTATTATATAATTCTTGTGCTGGAACTACATCTTCATTATCTTTTAGTTTGGATTTACAGGCAGCAAGTGCTAAAGATATTAAGATTATAGAAAATAGTGGTTTAGTAAAATTCATAATTTAAAACCAGATAGGTTATATTTTTATTCAAAATTTATATACATGAGAAACTAGTCTAAGTACAGCATCAATCTTTAATTGTACCAATATCCTATTAGTCTTTTTTATCATCGTCTTTCAAAGAAGATTTGAAGGCTTTAAGACCTTTGCCAAGCTCTGACATAACTTGTGGCAATTTTCCTGCACCAAATAATAGCAAAATGATTAGCAGAATTACCACTAATTGAACAAGACTAATTCCCATAATATTATAAAAAAATAAGTTAATTAAGGATCGTTTCGAAAGCTATGATAACTAATTTTACTTCTTAAATCTAGGAATAAATTTAGCTCTGTTAGTAAATTAGGCAAGAAAGCTGATATAACAGAAGCAATTGAACATGGTGACCCCTACGGGAATCGAACCCGTGTTTTCACCGTGAAAGGGTGACGTCCTAACCGCTAGACGAAGGGGCCTTATGAAACAATGAACGTTCCTAAGTCTTGCCTTTATACAGCCTATAATAGAATATTGCAAGAAAGATTTCGGCTATATTAACTGTCTCCGCCAAAAGTTATATTTTACGAATAAAAAATAAATACTTTAGATGGTATTAGGCAGATTTTAAGACCACATATTTTTCATCTTTGAAAAAAAACCATCGTTGCTATAGTTTTCTTTTGTTTCGCCAAATTCTTTATCAAGCTCTTCTAAGAGTTCTTTTTGCTTCTTAGTAAGGTCTTTAGGAGTTTGAACAAAGGCATGAGCATAAAAATCACCTCTCTCTGATGACCGAACTTTAGACATTCCCTTACCTCTTAGCCTTAGCTTGTCTCCTGTTTGGGTACCTGGAGGTATTTTTAATGTGACGGTTGAACCATCGATAGTTGGGATTTCAACTTCTCCTCCAAGTGCCGCCTTCGTAAAATTTAATGGTAATCTACAATGCAAATTCGAGCCTTCCACTTGATAAATATTATGGGGAGCTACTGTAATAAAAACATACAAATCGCCAGAGATACCGCCTCGTAAGCCTGCTTCTCCTTCTCCGGCAATTCTAATTCTTACCCCATCTTCAACGCCATGTGGTATATTAACAATTAAATTTTTGTGTTTAGTAGAGCGCCCAGTACCATGACATACTGTACAAGGATTTTTGATTATTTGCCCCTGCCCGTTACATTTATTGCAAGTCTGTTCTATAGCAAAAAATCCTTGCTGCATACGAATAGCACCCGTTCCATTACATTGTGGACACGTACTGTTGGCATTTGGCTCATTAGTTCCCCTTCCCCCACAAGGAGAACATTTAGCCTCTGTATTAAAATTTATTTTTTTATCTATTCCTGTGAAGGCTTCTTCTAAGGTAATAGTAAGATTATATTTTAGATCTGAGCCTCTTGCTTGACTTGTTCGTGGCCTAGAGGCTCCTCCCCCTCGGCCACCCATGAAGTCGCTAAAGAAATCGCCGAATATATCATTTATATCATGATTACCCGCGGTGCGAGAATTAAATCCACCACCTCCACCTTGTTCAAATGCACTATGCCCCATTCTATCGTAAGCAGCTCTCTTCTGTTCGTCTTTTAGGACTTCATAAGCTTCACTTATTTCTTTGAATTTTATTTCAGCTGAAGGATCACTACTATTCGTATCAGGGTGGTATTTCTTAGCCAGCTTGAGATAAGCTTTTTTGATTTCAGTGCCATTTGCAGAACGTTCAACCTCTAGCACCTCATAATAATCTCTTTTTGTCATGTTTTAGTTCCCTACTGAATTGGGTATAATAATAAACTTAGGCAGAATTATTACATAAAAAATCACTAGCCTTCTTGGATTAAATTTATGATAGATGACGAGAGAACACGCAGATAGATATTTCCCCCGTCATTATACCATAACTAAAATTACTTACTTATCACTAACGTCTTTAAATTCGCCATCTACAACTTTGCCATCAGTAGTTGATGAAGATGACTCAGCTTGAGGGGCTGATTCAGAGTCGTTATTCCTGTACATTACTTCACCAATTTTCATGCTTGCTACGGCTAAATCGTCGGTTTTCTGAGTAATTAATTCAATATTGTCTTCTGACTCCATTGCTTTTTTAAGAGAGTCAATAGCATCTTCAATTAATTGCTTATCATTAGGTGCAATTTTTTCTGCAAAATCTTTCAAACTTTTCTCAGTGGAGTATATGAGTGTGTCTGCTTTATTTTTTACCTCGATAAACTCTTTGAGTTTCTTATCCTCTGATGCATTCTTTTCAGCGTCCTTGATCATTTGCTCAATTTCGTCGTCTTTTAGACCACCAGATGCTTGAATAGTAACTTTTTGCTCCTTCCCACTAGCTTTATCTTTTGCTGATACATGAACAATACCATTGACATCGATATCAAACGTGACTTCAATCTGAGGCAGACCTCTTGGTGACGGAGGGATTCCTTCCAGATTAAATTGTCCGAGTAATTTATTATGAGCGGCGATCTCTCGTTCACCCTGAAATACTCGAATGGTTACGGCGTGCTGGTTGTCGTCAGCTGTTGAAAAGACCTGACTTTTCTTTGTGGGAATGGTTGTGTTACGATCAATTAAACGTGTAAACACACCGCCCAATGTCTCAATTCCTAAGGACAATGGAGTTACATCTAATAATAATACATCTTTTACATCACCTTGTAATACTCCGCCTTGAATAGCAGCACCAAGAGCAACTACTTCATCAGGGTTAACTCCTTTATGTGGTTCACGCCCAAAAAACTCTTTAACCTTTTCAACCACTTTTGGCATCCTAGTCATACCACCGACCAAAATTACCTCATCTATTTCATTTGGCTTCAAACCAGCATCTTTTAGCGCTTTTTTGCAAGGCTCCATAGTTCTGTCAATAAGATCGCCTACAAGAGACTCGAGCTTTGCCCTGCTAAGTTTAATATTCATGTGTTTAGGACCAGAGGCATCTGCTGTAATATAAGGCAGATTAACATCTGTTTGCTGAGCTGTTGAAAGCTCTTTCTTTGCCTTTTCAGCAGCTTCTTTGAGGCGCTGTAAAGCAAGTGGATCTTGTTTCAAATCAACAGACGTTTCTTTCTTGAATTCGTCAATCAGATAGTTCAAGATTGTCATATCGAAGTCTTCACCGCCCAAAAATGTATCTCCATTAGTTGCTTTTACTTCGAAAACGCCATCACCAATTTCAAGTACTGATACGTCAAATGTACCACCGCCTAGATCATAAACAACTATTGTTTTATTTTCTGTTTTATCAAGACCATAAGCTAAAGCAGCAGCAGTTGGTTCGTTAATAATTCTTAAAACTTCAAGACCAGCTATTTTACCAGCATCTTTAGTCGCTTGTCTTTGTGCATCATTAAAGTAAGCCGGAACAGTTATTATCGCCTGCGTTACTGTTTCTCCTAAGTAATTTTCTGCTGTTTCTTTCATCTTTTGTAGTATAAAAGCGCTTATTTGGCTTGGAGAATAACGCTTTTTATCAACTTCTACCCATGCATCACCATTAGTAGATTTAACAATCTTAAAAGCCACCATGTCTTTGTCTTTTTTGACTGTGGGATCATCGTAATTACGTCCAATTAATCTTTTGATTGCAAACAGAGTACCTTTTGGATTAGTCACTGCTTGTCTTTTTGCGGGTTGACCAACTAATCTTTCGTCGCTATCTGTAAACGCCACCATCGATGGAGTAGTGCGTTCTCCCTCAACATTTGCCAGCACTTTTGGTTCTTTCCCATCCATAATTGCTACGCATGAATTGGTAGTACCAAGATCAATACCTATAATCTTTCCCATATTAATATCCTCGTCTAAAATAAATGTTTGACGGCCGCAATAATCGCTTTGCTAGCCCTTAGACATTTGATATAGTGCAGGATAAGTTTTTTACAAGAGCAGTGGAGAATAAATCTTTATACAAATGGAATAATTTTATTGCTTATTACTAACTAAAAATGTTACTAAAGGCATAGAAAACTATTGAATAGCATTTACTATTTACTATTTACTAATACAAAGCATTGTCAGCTATTAATTAAATTTAACTTAAATCAACTTTTTTATTGAATAATAATGATTAAAAAACTTTTACACATTTTTATAATCCTCGTGATAATTCCTATTCTTTCTAGTTGCAGTCGAGATCTTGCTTCCAATACATATACTAGCGACTCAACATTAAACATTACCTTAAAGGGTAAACTTCTTGTCAAAAGAGATGTAAAAATTAAAGAAGATGAAAAACTTGGGGATAACACAACTGGTGCCCTGATTGGTGGTGTTGGTGGAGGAGCACTTGCAGCTAGTAACAGTAATAGTGCTGCAGTAGTTGTTGGGGGCGCTATTGTTGGAGGCGTTACTGGAGCAATAATGCAATCAGCTCTTGGAACGTCGAAAGGTACTGAATATATCGTAGAAGTCGATAGATCAAATCTACGGGACGATTATTATGAAGGTAGCAGACTTTTAAGAAATGCTCTAGCTGCTGTACGTGCGACAGGTGTTATTACCATTGTGCAAGCTAAGGAAGGTAAAAACAATCCTGTGATAAGTGAAGGTCAAAATGTTCTGATTATCCTTTCGGAGAAAAGGACAAGGCTTATTCCGGCTACATACTAACGTTAACTAATAATACATTATTTAAATGATAAAAGCTTGCTTTATAATTTTACTACTTGTTGCTACATGTGCTTGTACTAACAATACAACTTTTGTTAGATCCGCCCCTAATTATTCAGGCTCGTTAGTTAAAGCCAGGGTAGCTTTACTTCTGCCACCAGACATAGAAGTGAATCAAATTGATGCTTTGAACAAAAAAACCAGAGTTTATAATTATGAAGATCGGCTTGAGGAGATTATGGTCGATACATTCATAACTACGATGCATGATAAGGGCTATAATATCAAACTTCTTTCTAGACCAGAAATTGGTATCAACAAACTATCTCATTATGCTGTTGATACTAAAGATGAGTTTAAAGATATTGCGAAAATTCTTTATTCTGGGGGAGCTTGGTCAGAGGATAAAGCATATTCTATAGATTATAAAATCCCTGCTGCAGTTGAGTTTGGTAAAAAAATGGGGGGTGATTTGCTTATTGTAATGAATTTTTATTCTGAAAACAAAACATCTGCCGCTATTACTAAGGATTTAACTACGGACATTTTAAAGGGAGCATTGTTTGCTGTTGCTACTGTTAGAACTACTACAACAAATACAGAGCCAGCAGAATTCTCAATTGTTAGATTAGCTATTCTTGATGCATCAAATGGCCAAATTTTATGGGCGCATTCAGTATCCATTTCTAATGATATAATTAGTACTACTACTGATAGTTTTTCTGACGCGAACAAGGTGGATAAAAAGAAGCTTTTGGCATTGATTAATTCTGCACTTATAGACCTGCCTTCTGCTAACTAGGGCGCATTATTGTTTGAGAAAAGTAATTAGGTAATAAATATATGTTAAAATTTTTAAAAGTTTTTGCTATAACATTATATTGTTTAACAGCAACTGTTTATGCTGATGATACAAAAATAAAAGAAATTGAAAAAATCAGAAAATCTATAGTAACGATCAATAGTAGAGTTCCAGTTTCCGCGTATCAAAATACTGGAAGCTGGTCTGGAACTGGATTTATTGTTGATGGAAAGAAAGGTTTTCTAGTAACCAATAGCCATGTTGTCGGCAGAGTTTCAGTAGGAACATATTTTATTACTTTTCATAATGGCCAGCAAGCAGAAGCGAAAGTGGTTTATTACGATCAGTATGCAGATTTTGCGGTTATGCAGATAGATCCGGAAAAATTTCCAGTGGAGTTTGAGGTTGTTGAGTTTACTAATGAAATCCCAACGCTCGGATCTGATGTATTTATAGTTGGCAATACTGAAGGGCAGGGTTTTTCCTTCCATAATGGTTATTTATCTGATTTATACGAAATAAATGGAGAGATGCCCCAAGGATCATATGTCATTAACATGAACTCAACAGGTGGTGCTAGCGGCTCTCCGGTACTTAATATTGAAAATAAAGCGATAGGCGTACTCTATGGTGGGGGGAAAACTCATGCTCTAGCGCTCAAAGGAGAGTATGTTACTCACGTATTAAAAGAGTTACAGGCAGATAAAGCTCATCTCAGCAGGAAACATATTGGAGTTATTACAGAACTTTACTCATTAGATAAAGCTGTTAAGCATCGCAATTTCTCTCAAGAAGAAATGAGTAATTATATAAAAGAATTACCTAATGCACGCAATAGGGCAATAATTGTTAGAAAGGTCCTGCCTGGCGGGACGGCGGAAGGAAAGATTTTGCCAGGGGATATTTTATGGCAGGTAGAAGGTAAGCAAATAGGGGCAGACCTATGCCTTCTTGTCCTTGCAATGAGCAACCCAAATTCTGATAAAATTAAAGTCACTATCATTAGAAATGGCAAAAAACTTGAGCAAGAGATTAAACTCTATGATCTTGAAACAAATAAAATCTCAAAGATGCTAGATTTTGCAGGCGGGCTATTTTTTGAGGCTGACGATTTCGTTGCTGCTAAATCTGGAATACCACTAGGTAGTGTTGCACTTGCAAATGTCCAAACAGGTAGTAGTTTTAGCAGTATTCCAGAAATGTTTGTTCAGGACTACAAATCTGTGTACAGAATTCAGATAAAGTCTATCAATGGAGTAAAAATTAATTCACTTGCAGATCTTACGACGGCTACAAACAAAGCTATAAAACAGAAATATGTAAGCTTAGAATATATGAATTTTCAGCCATATTTCCCTATTTTTGGGGCTGATAGAGGCTTTATCTCTGCTCATGAAGCATTGATGCAAGATATTACTTTCGACAGTATAGAAAGCAAACCTAGAATTCTGAAATATGACGCAAAACTATCTGAATGGGTATCAGAAGATTTTTAGAGAATGGTGCCGCTAAAAAGAGTTGAACTTTCGACCTCATCATTACCAATGATGTGCTCTACCACTGAGCTATAGCGGCAAAAAATTGGTATTTTTAACAAAGATCTGTTAAAAATTAACCAAAATTATGCAAAATGATTTTAAATGCCATTTTCCAGATAACAAAACACATAAACTAAGCAATTTTATCTAGAATGGATTTGTTAAGAGCAGATTTTTGCCATATTATCAGCATATCGTCAAGAGAAATTAGTTTAAATGCCAAATAAAAAAGAAGAAAGAGCTGACAAAGTAAAGCAAAAACAAGATAAATTATCGATGGCTTTGCGTAAAAATTTGCAACGTCGCAAGGTAGTAAAAAGTATAAAAAACATAAAAGACCAAGATGAGTGAGTTATTTATAGGTTATATGAGCGGTACCTCATGTGATGGAGTTGATGCTTCCTTGGTTCAAACTGATGGAAAGAGTATGTTTAGAGTGATTGCTAATACTCATATACCTTACCCTCAAGAGTTTAAATTTGCTCTCAAGAAGCTTTCTAGTCAGTTTATGGAGCCTCTTGAGATCGAGAAAAAACTTACAGAATAGCATATTGAGGCTACGCTTGACTTGCTTAAGCAAACAAAATATTCGAGTAAAGATATAAAGGCTCTTGGTTTTCATGGACAAACTATTTTGCATAAGCCAAATAATCAGTTGATTTGGCAAATAGGAAATCCGCACTTGCTAGCCCAAGGTACAGGGATAGATGTAGTACATGATTTTAGGAGAAGAGATATTAGTCTTGGCGGGCAGGGAGCACCTTTAGTTCCTATTTTTCATAAATGATGTATTAGACCTCTTGCATAACCGCAGGGATTGATTAAACTGGTTGCTTTTAAAGCAAGGATATTAGATGAGGTTTGAACAAATAAAGTGTGAAGCCCAAGAAGAGTTTCGCAGATTGACGGGAATCAA
>JAIOYD010000015.1 GCA_021741285.1 Rickettsiaceae bacterium
ATTGCAAGGGCAAAAATTGACATTCTTTCAAGAGAACCACCTGAAAGCATGTTAAACATACCCAGGATACCACCTTGATTTTGGTGTGCAAGACTAGCGAGGGCTATAGAGTCTATTCCAGGTATAGGGATAAAAGCGCCAAATCTACAAACTACCAAGACACTCAAGGTTAATATAATTCTGCTACTAAGCTCTCCTTTCGTTTTTTGCATTATACTTATCTAGTTTAAAATACGAATTTAAAAATAAATGTTACTATAAATTCAGTTATAATATTGAAGAAAATTGACCGTTAGCTATTAATTTTTAAGACTATCAATTTATTGTTTTTATGAAAATTCTTCAAAATTATATACTTAAAATCAAGAAGCTAGCAACTAACCATAAGCTTTAATTTCGTACGCCTAAATCAGTTATCTAACTCTGGAGTTTTTACCGGTGTTTTAATTAATATTTTGCCACCAGCTTTTTCAACAACTATTTTAGCTCCTTCTGAACAAGCATCTAATTCGATTGTAAGCTTATAACTTACCTTCTCAAGGCCGCCTAATAATTTAACAGGTACCATTGTACTTTTGATATAGCCAATACTAACAAGCAGATCTTTATTAATATTACTAGCGCTATCAATACGCTTCATTGAAATCAAAGCCTCAATATCCGCCAGGCTAATTGGTGTATATTGTGTAGATTTTGAACAATTAAAACCTCTTTTTGGCAACCGTTTAATTAACGGCATCTGACCACCTTCAGTTTTAATTGCAACCCCAGACCTAGATTTCTGACCTTTTTCACCTTTACCACAAGTTCTGCCAGTACCGCTGCCGTTACCTCTACCAACTCTTTTTCTTGGTTTTTTGGAGCCAGGTATGTTAAATAATGTGTTTAATTTCATGACTATAATTCCTTATTATACAGTTTCTACACTTACTAAGTGCCTGACTTTGCTCACCATCCCTCTAACCGAAGGAGTATCTTCAAGCAGTCTTGTTCTACCAAGTTTATTTAAACCAAGACCTATTAAAGTCCTACGTTGGGCATCAGGACGGCCAATCGGACTCCCGGTTTGGATTACTTTTATCTGGTCTTTAGTTTTAGTTTTTGCTTTTTTCTCAGTCATGCCACTACTATCAATTTTAATTTATTTGGATTCAATACCAGAAGAATTCACAGATAACTCTGCAATATTCTTATCCCTTCTAGCTGCGATAGCTTTAGGAGAACTGAGATTTTTTAAAGCATCAAACGTAGCTGCAATCATAGCATTTGGACTAGATGAACCCAAAGATTTGGCTACTATATCTTCTATTCCTAAACGACCAAAAATAGATCTCAATGGTCCTCCCGCGATCACGCCAGTACCAGGAGCTGCTCTTCTAAGTAAAACCTTAGCCGCTCCACTCTTTCCTATCACATCATGATGGATCGTTCTACCTTTATATAGAGCTACAGTAATCATATTATTTCTTGCATCTTTCGTAGCTTTAGCACGAGCCTCAGTCACTTCCTTAGCCTTACCGTTCCCATAACCTACTCGGCCATTTTCATCGCCAACTATCACAATCGCTGCAAAAGAAAAGTTACGTCCACCTTTAACAACTTTCGTCACCCTGTTTACGTGTACTAAATCTTCTACTACACCATCTGTATTTTTAGACATCTGTTTTCTCTATTAAAATTGCAGTTTTTTTCTAGCTTCATCAGCAAGAGCTTTTACAACACCATGGTATTTATGCCCGCCTTTATCGAAAGCAACAAGTTTTATTGATTTTTCTTCAGCACGATCAGCAAGAAGCTTACCCACTTTAACCGCAAACTCTATATTACAGTTTGATTTAGCTGGCTTCCTGATTTCCTTATCTAGAGTTGAAGCAGCTACCAAAGTTCTTGACGTAGAGTCATCTATAATTTGAGCATAAACATGACGCCCAGACTTAAAGACAGACAATCTATTTCTGTCAGATACTTTTCTTAGCTTTGTTCTTACTCTTTGCTTTCTTCTTATGAAAGCTTGGTTACTTGAACTCATAATCTACTCACACCCCTAAATTTATCTATAATATTAAAGAAAATTTTTATTAATTTAAAAAACTTATCTAGCTCTAAACTAAAGTTAAAATTAACCTTTCTTACCTTCTTTTCTCTGTACGTACTCACCTTTACGTCTTATACCTTTACCTTTATAAGGCTCAGGAGGTCTTTGACTTCTAATAAGAGCTATATACTGCCCTAATTTCTGTTTATCATGCGACTCAAGAATAATTACATTTTGCTTTGGTGCCTCAACTTTAATCCCCTCAGGAATTTCAATTTTAGTATTATGGCTTTTACCAAGGGTCAAGTTAAGATACTTTCCCTTAACAGCAGCTCTATAACCAACACCATTAACTTCTAACTCTTCGGTAAAACCAGATGTAACACCTTTAACCATACCATTGATAATACTTCTTGCAGTACCCCACATGGCCCTCGCTTCTTCTGACAGCGGTTTTACAATAATAGATCCTTCTACATGTTCTATAGAAATCTGCCCTGCAAAAACTTTCTCAAGAAATCCTTTAGGCCCTTGAATTTTTATATTCAAACCAGAGATTTCGACCTTTACCCCTGTCGGAACTGGGATTGGTAATTTACCTACTCTTGACATTACAAAACTCTAAAATACTTTACAAATTACTTCGCCGCCTACATTCTCTTTCTTGGCTTGTCTATCAGACATAACACCATGAGACGTAGACAAAATATGAATACCCATATTATTAAAATAACCAGGCAAATCCTCAATTGAGGAATAAATTCTTTTTCCTGGTTTAGATACTTTATGCACCTCAGATATTGCAGGCTCTCCAATACGCGAATATTTCAACGAAATATTAATCTCTCTTTTTTCTATATCTTTAGTGTATCCAAGGATAAAACCTTCGCTTTTTAACACGTCAAGAACCGCACATTTAAGATTAGACATAGGCAAAGCAACGTTAAGGAGCTTGCTCTTTTGACCATTTCTAATCCTAGTTAGCATATCCGCAATATTATCTGACATCGACATAATAATAATTCCCTAATCTTTAAAATATTTATTTTTACCAGCTCGCCTTAATCACACCAGGAAGCATTCCTTTTGCAGCCAACTCTCTAAGCACATTACGAGACAACCCCATCTTACGATGAAAACCTCTTGGTCTTCCTGTTATTGCACATCTATTTCTAACTCTATTTTTAGCAGAATTTCTTGGTAAATCGGCTAGCTTTAATACCAATTCAAATCTTTTCTCAAGAGGAAGCTTTTTGTCTTGTATTTGGCTAGATAAGGCTTCTCTTTTTAATCTAAAAGATTTTACTAACTTCTTTCTTTTTTCGTTTCTGTTTATAGATCCAATTTTTGCCATATTCTTGTGCTTTTAATTAAACTTTAATTATAGAAGGGGAGGTTAAAACCCGATAGTAACAATTTCGCCTCTTCATTTGTCTTAGCAGTTGTTACAATAGTAATATCCATACCCCTTATTTTATCAATTTTATCATAATTGATTTCAGGGAAAACTATCTGCTCTTTAATACCAAAAGTAATATTACCTTTACCATCAAAGCTTTTAATAGACAATCCCTTAAACTCCTTTACCCTTGGTAGAGCAACAAGAACTAACCTTTCTAAGAATTCAAACATCCTATCTCTTCTTAGAGTAACCTTACAACCAAGCTTCATACCTTCGCGCAATTTAAAACTCGCGATAGACTTCTTGGCATACGTAGTATAAGGCTTCTGGCCAGTAATAGCTGTCATATCACTGATTGCGTGATTGATAACTTTCGAATCAAGAACAGCATCACCAACTCCCATATTTACCACAATTTTTGATAATTTAGGCATCTGATGTTTATTAGGATACTTAAACTCATCCTGTAAAGTTTTAATTATCTGCTTACTGTAAAGCTCTTTGAACCTAAGCAACATTATTTACCTTCCTTAGAAATTATCTCACCAGACTTTTTAGCAAACCTAACTTTTTTACCGTCTTCAAGAATTTTATATCCTACTTTTGTAATTTCATTTGTCTTAGGATCAATATGACTTACATTCGATACATGAATAGGAAGCTCTTTCTGCACAATACCGCCCTCACTCATTTGAGTTGGCTTAGTATGTTTTTTTGCAAGATTTACCCCAGAAACTATTAGTTTTTTCTCGGCAGGAAATACTTTTAATACATCTCCAATCTTTCCTTTGCTTTTACCAGTTATTACCTTAACTTTATCGCCTTTTTTAATTTTTAGTTTACTCATCTAAATCACCTCTTCCGCAAGAGAAATTATTTTCATAAAGCCTCTGCCACGCAGCTCCCTAGGAACTGGCCCAAAGACTCTCGTACCTATAGGCTCATTTTGTTTATTAAGAAGAACAGCAGAGTTAGAATCAAATACAATCGTACTTCCATCAGGCCTTCTTACACCTTTCTTTGTTCTAACAATAAGCGCTCTATGCACTTCACCCTTCTTCACCTTGCCACCAGGAGATGCTGACTTTATTGATACCACAATAATATCACCACAACCGGATATCATACGAGCAGAGCCACCAAGGACTTTAATACACATCACTTTTTTTGCACCTGAGTTATCCGCAACATCAAGCATACTCTGCATCTGAATCATAATTCAAAACTTCCAATTCATATAACATTAAACAAAGGACAAAATACAGAAAATGCCCCAAAAAGTCAACGACTTATTTCTCCATTACCATCCAAGACTTAGTCTTGGAGATAGGTCTGCATTCTTCGATCCTTACTTTATCCCCAACTTTGCACTCATTATTTTCATCATGAGCGGCATATTTAGTAGATTTCCTTACGGTCTTTTTGTACAAAGGATGTGTAAAAGTTCTTTCTACTTTTACTAAAACCGTTTTGTTGTTTGTTGCACTTTCAACCGTGCCTTGTAAAATTCTTTTAGGCATCTATTTCGAGCCTCCGGCTTTTCTTTTTGTTAACTCAGTATTTACTCTAGCAATATCTTTTCTTGCTCTAGAAAATCTCGTTGTATTTGTTAGTTCCCCTAAAGTTTTCTGAAATCTCAAATTAAAAAGTTCTTTTTTTAGAAAAACCACTTTCTCCCTTAATTTCTCAATACTTAAACCCGCAAGAGCCTTTGATGTAAATTCTTTATCACTCATATCTTTGTACTATTTTTGTTCTAACCGGTAACTTTGCAGCAGCAAGCTCTAAAGCTATTCTTGCTACATCTTCATTTACTCCATCAATTTCAAACATAATCCTTCCAGGAGAAACCCTTACAGCAAAATACTCAGGAGAACCCTTGCCTTTACCCATACGAACTTCATTTGGCTTCTTAGACACAGGTAAATCTGGGAAAATCCTAATAAAAAACTTACCTTGCCTCTTCATATGTCTTACCGCAGCACGACGAGCAGCTTCTATTTGCCTAGCTGTAACACGTAACCCATCTAGTGACTTCAAACCAAACATACCAGAGTTGAGCATAGTTCCACTCTTTGCTTTCGAAGAAACTCTTCCTTTATGAGCTTTTCTAAATTTTTGCCTTTTTGGAGCTAACATTTTAATCTTCCAATCTAATATTAATAATTATCTTCTAGGCTGCTGAGTAAATTCGCCTTTATATATCCACACTTTGACACCAATAATACCATATGTAGTCAAAGCTTCAGCTGTACCATAATCAATATCTGCACGTAATGTATGCAAAGGAACTCTACCTTCTCTGTACCACTCGGTTCTTGCAATCTCTGCACCACCCAAACGACCAGACACTGCAACCTTAATACCCTTACCACCTTGTTTAAAACAATTTTGAATAGCCATTTTCATCGCTTTTCTGAACGATACACGACTTTCTAACTGCTGAGCAATTGTTTGAGCGGTAATAATAGAATCAATTCCAGGCTTTTTAACCTCATGGATATTAATAAACACTTCGGCTGACGTAATTTTTTGCACATCCCGCTTTAATTTTTCAATATCAGCTCCGCTTTTTCCTATTATCATTCCAGGCTTTTTAGCATGGATATTAATAACAATACTATTACTAGGCCTTTGAATTATTACTCTACTCACTTGAGCAAGCTTATATTTTTTAATAATTAGTGATCTAACCTTTAAATCTTGCAACAATTTTTCAGCATAATCCTTCTCTGCATAAAGCACAGACTCCCAACCCTTAAATAATGTTGGCCCTACTCTAAAACCATGGGGATTTACTTTCTGTCCCATATTATTTCTCCTCTTTTTCGGATACTGTTATATACAAGTTACTAAACGGCTTAACAATCTTAGCCCCTCTGCCCCTTGCTCTAGCTCTAAATCTTTTCATCACTATAGAGTTACCAACAGTAGCTGAACTTACCACAAGATTATCAATATCTAATCCCATATTATTTTCTGCATTAGCAATAGCAGATTGCAAACATTTTTTTACATCAATAGCTATACGCTTGGGCGAAAATGTAAGCTGCACCAAAGCATCCGAAACTTTTATATTTCTAATAACAGCCGCAACTAAGTTCAATTTTTGAGAACTAGTCCTTAAACGTATAATCGAAGCCCTTGCTGATAAATTACTCATTATTTTCTTTGCACCTATTTTCTTTTCGCTTTTTTATCCGCACCATGCCCGTGGTAAGTACGAGTTGGAGAAAACGCACCAAGCTTTTGCCCAACCATTTCTTCTGTAGCCGTAACTGGTATGAATTTATTACCATTATGAACAGCAAATGTAAAACCAACAAACATTGGCAAAATTGTTGACCTTCTCGACCAAGTTTTAATAATTTCTTTATTACTTCCTTCTATTAATTTTTGCACTTTTTTTAATAAGTGCCCATCAACAAAAGGACCTTTCCATACCGAACGTGCCATATTTCATTCACCTATTTTTTTGTTCTTCTTTTCAATATAAACTTAGATGTAAGTTTATTTTTACGAGTCTTTTTACCTTTAGTAGGCTTACCCCAAGGAGTAACTGGATGACGACCTCCAGAAGTCTTACCTTCGCCTCCACCATGTGGGTGATCGACAGGGTTCATCGCCACCCCCCTAACATGAGGACGTCTACCCAACCATCTGTTTCTTCCAGCTTTACCAACAATCGTATTTTTCTTATCAGCATTCGATAATGTGCCAATAGTTGCCATACAACTAAGTGGTACAATTCTCAGCTCGCCAGAAGCCAATTTAAGCTGAGCATAACCAGAATCCTTTCCAACCAGACTTACCGAAGCTCCAGCAGATCTTGCAATTTGACCGCCTTTACCAGGTTTCATCTCAACATTATGTATAATCGTACCGACTGGAATATTTTTTAAAGGAAGACAATTTCCAATTTTTATATCCACATCACCATTACCAGAAACTATCTTATCACCTAGGTTCAACTTAGCCGGAGCTAGAATATAAGATAGCTCTCCATCTTCGTATTTGATCAATGCTATATAAGCCGTCCTGTTGGGATCGTACTCAATACGCTCAATGGTTGCCACACTATCAAACTTATTTCTCTTAAAGTCAATAAGTCTATAAAGTTTTTTATGTCCACCACCTATATGACGAGAAGTAATCCTACCACGATTATTTCTGCCACCAGTTTTAGAAATACCTTCCGTTAATTGCTTAAGCGGACCACTTTTCCATAAATCGCTTTTATCAACTCGAACTAAACCTCTTTGCGATGGCGTAGTTGGATTATATTTCTTTAAGGCCATTATTTAATACCTCCAGCTAAATCTATGGTATGATCTTTTTCTAAAGTAACAATCGCCTTCTTTACATCAGATCTGCGACCAATAATACCCCTAAACCTCTTAACCTTACCCTTCTGGTTCAGAACATTTACAGCTTTTACTTTAACTCCAAAAATCTCTTCGATAGCTTTTTTTATCGAAGGTTTATTGCTACTTGGAGAAACTTCAAAAACATACTTACCGTGCTCACCAAGAATTGTTGATTTCTCAGTTATTATAGGTTTTCTTATCAAATCATACTTAATCTTTGTCGTCATTACTTCAACCTCTCTTCTAGAAGCGGTAGCGCATCTTTAGATATCAACACATGATCACTTCTTATAATGTCATACACATTCGCACCAATTACTGGTACCACACAAGTGTTAATTGCGGACGCAGCGGATAGCTTCAAGTTTTTTGAAGCTATCGATGCTCCATCGATCAGAAAAAATCTACCACCACCAAAATTAGCAAGCGCCTTAACTAGCTCAGCAGTTTTTGGCTGTTTCATTTCCACAGAATCAACAAAATGAAGCGCACCCGCAGCTAATTTTATTGAAAGAGCATGTCTCATGCCTAGCTTCCTAACTTTTTTCTGTAAGCTCGTCTCATGAGATCTTACTTGTGGGCCATGAGCTACACCACCACCACGACGCTGAACCCCGCGAGCATTACCTTGCCTCGCGTTACCAGTTCCTTTTTGTTTAAAAGGCTTTTTGTTCGAACCAGAAACTTCACCTACCGTTTTAACAGAGTGAGTTCCGCTTCTTGCTTTAGCCCTTTGCCAATCTATAACTCTTTTAACAATATCTTCCCTTGCTTCTAGTCCGAAAATGGCCTCGCTTAGCGATACTTCGCCAACAACTTGATTTTCTAGACTTACCAAATCAGCTTTCATAAATTTTTACCTAATTTCACTCAACCCAATATCTAAAACTATGCAGTGACCGCTTTTTTAACGGCATCTTTGATCGACACGTATTTACCTTTCGATCCAGGCACATTTCCAGAAACAATAATTATCCCTTTCTCATCGTCCACTTCTACAATTCGTAAATTTTGAATAGTAACATTCTCGTCACCCATGTGACCAGCCATTTTCTTACCCTTAAACACCTTACCAGGATCCTGACACTGACCCGTTGAACCGTGAGAACGATGCGATACAGAAACACCATGCGACGCTTCTAAACCTCTAAAATTATGCCTTTTCATCACACCAGCAAAACCCTTACCAATTGATCTACCTGTAACATCAACAAATTGACCAATTCTAAAGTGGCTTGCTTTCATTTCACAACCAATATCCAGCAAATTACTTTCAGAAACTCTAAACTCTTTTAATAAAGCCCTTGGCTCAACTTTTGCATCAGCAAAAACCTTCCTCATTGGCTTTGAAACTTTAGAAGGCTTTCTCAAAGTAGAGCCCAAAACAACAGCATTGTATCCGTCTCTAGAGTCGGTCTTTTGACCCACTACTTGACAATCCTCAAGCTGCAAAAATGTAAGTGTAATTCTTTCACCTTGCTCGGTGAACATTGAGCTCATGCCCAATTTTTTTGCGACCAAACCTGTTCTCATCTTTAAGCACCCACCAATTTAATTTCAACATCAACACCAGCTGGTAAGTCAACTTTTCTCAAAGCTTCAACAGTTTGCGGGGTAGGATAATTAATAATCACTAACCTTTTTTGAGTCCTAATCTCAAACTGTTCTCTAGATTTCTTATCAATGTGAGGGCCTCTTATAACTGTAAATCTTTCAATATGCCGAGGAAGAGGAATTGGACCACTAACATCCGCTCCAGTACGCTTAACCGCACTAACAATCTCGCTTGTCGCATGTTCAAGTGAACGATGATCAAAAGACTTCAGTTTGATTTTTATTCTCTGATTATTCATATTATCCTTTATTTAAAACAGCCCAAGTATAAGCCCCAAAAGAGACACCAACTCCAAATATTGGCGCCCTAGTTTTGGGCGCCAATATTACTTACTTTAGAATTTTTGATACAACACCAGCACCAACAGTTCTACCACCTTCACGAATCGCAAAACGTAAACCTTCGTCCATAGCAACCGGAGAAATCATCTTAACAGTAATTCTTGTGTTATCGCCCGGCATTACCATTTCTTTACCCGCTGGCAGTTCGATTTCACCCGTAACGTCAGTAGTTCTAAAATAGAACTGTGGACGATAATTCTTAAAGAACGGGGTGTGACGACCACCTTCTTCCTTATTAAGAACGTAGATTTCAGCTTCAAACTCAGTATGCGGAGTAATTGAACCAGGTTTAGCTAAAACCTGCCCTCTATACACGTCTTCTCTTTTTGTGCCACGAAGAAGTACTCCAACATTATCTCCAGCTTGACCAGAATCAAGAAGTTTTCTAAACATCTCAACACCAGTACAAATAGTTTTTTCAGTAGCTTTAATACCAACAATTTCGAGCTCTTCACCAACTTTAACTACACCCTGTTCAATTCTACCAGTAACAACAGTGCCACGGCCTGAAATAGAGAAAACATCCTCTATTGGCATCAAAAATGGCTTATCAAGCTCACGCACCGGCTGAGGAATATAAGAATCAACAGCGTTCATCAGTTCTTCAATGCATTGTTCATCAGTACCATTAAGAACATTAAGTGCAGAACCCCTGATAATTGGGATATCATCACCTGGATATTCATAAAGAGAAAGAAGTTCTCTTACTTCCATTTCTACCAATTCCAGAAGCTCTTCATCATCTACTTGATCAACTTTGTTTAAGAACACAACAAGCGAAGGCACACCAACCTGACGAGCTAAAAGAATATGCTCTCTAGTTTGAGGCATTGGACCATCAGCAGCCGACACTACGAGTATCGCTCCATCCATTTGCGCAGCGCCAGTGATCATGTTTTTTACATAATCAGCGTGCCCAGGACAATCTACGTCAGCATAATGTCTATTAGCTGTTTCATACTCGACGTGCGCAGTTGAGATCGTAATACCTCTTGCTTTTTCTTCTGGAGCACCATCTATTTCATCATATTTTGACTCTTTTGCCTGGCCTTTTTTTGCCAGAACTTTAGTGATCGCCGCTGTAAGAGAAGTTTTACCGTGATCAACGTGACCAATAGTTCCTATGTTACAGTGCGGTTTATTCCGCTCAAACTTTGCTTTTGCCATAAAGTTTTCTCCTAAAAATATATAAAAAGTTCAACAACTAAAAATTACTTATAACTCACCTTTAACATCATCAGCTTAAACTCCACAGCTATTACAGCTTATGGAGCGGGTGATGGGAATCGAACCCACGCAGCCAGCTTGGAAGGCTGGGACTCTACCATTGAGCTACACCCGCAATACTCACCTAGACCACAAATAACAAGTGGTGGAGGGAGAAGGATTTGAACCTTCGAACGCATACGCGGGCAGATTTACAGTCTGCTGCCATTGACCACTCGGCCACCCCTCCCGATAAAACCTACAGCAAAATAAACCACTCGAGCGTTAAACGCAAGCACTAATTCTAAGTGCTAATTTAAAAAGCGTCGATCTCAAGCTTTTTTATACTCTTCAGGGCGGTATATCGAAAATGTTTAGTTGTAAGTTTCTATAATAAATAGTAGTTTATGTCAAGAACATTTTTGAGTAAAAACTTAGGTATTATGCGTATTAAGAAGAAAATGAACGTTTTGAATAGATCCCAATACTATATGTATGGTATTCATGCTGTTTTAGCAGCCACAAAAAATAGTAATCGCCTAGTAGAGAAAATATTTTGTCTACAGAAATTTGCAGATGAATATAAAAATAAGCTAAAAAATCACAATATAGAAATAGTGCAAAACGACTTTATTATAAAAAAAATTGGTAAAGATCAACCACACCAAGGAGTAATCGCATTTGTTACTACTATTTTTAAGAACCACATAGATGAATTAAAATTCTATCCAACTAAAGATAGAGTTGTCATATTAGATCAAATATCAGATCCTCAAAATATTGGAGCAATTATCAGGAGCGCGGCAGCTTTTAATATAGACAAAGTAATATTACCTAAAGATAACGCCCCAGATGAGAATGCTTCTATTGCAAAAGCAGCTTCTGGCTGCTTAGAACTGGTTCAAATAGCAAAAGTGACAAACATCAAACACACAATAGAGGCACTAAAAAACAAAGGCTTCTGGATTGTAGGACCCGACTCTGAAGGCAAAAATAGCTTAAAAGAAGTAGTAGATATTGATAAAGTAGCTGTAATTATAGGTTCTGAAGGGAAGGGGATGCGCAAACTTACTTCTGAATCATGTGATTTTCTTACAAAAATACCAATCTCCGATAAAGTAGAGAGCCTAAATGCTTCTAATGCAGCCAGCATAATTTTTCACTTGTTATATCGTTAGAAAGATTATATTGAGCCCTTTATTTAGAAAAAGATGAAATAAGTCCATGACAAATATTAAATACTATTATTCCTCTCTACGCGCTCTAAAAGCAACTCGAGATAAAAAAAGTATTGCGAATTCATTCCTATACGATCTTTTTATTTATTTTACGGCTATAGCTGCTACATAATAGTGATGTATAAATTTAGTAACGTAATATATTGGGTGTATTTGATTAGCTATGATCAAAATTACTGATCTACTTAATAAGTTCAAAAAAACTGAATCGAACACAGTAACCGTTCCTATTGACGGAGAAGCTGGGTCTCAAGAAATAAAGCAACTAAAAAACTGGTATGAAGAACGTCATGACAACATAACAGTTCAGCGAAATTTGTTGTTTTTATTGCTGTTAGTTTTACTTTGTTTGTCAATAGTATCTATTGGAGTAGTAGCTTATGTAATAAATACAAAAAGATTTGATCCATTCGTTATACAAATTGACGATACAACTGGAATAGCAAAGGTTGTAAACCCACTTACATCTACTGTCCTAAGTGGGAATGAGGCTCTTGCTCAGTATTTTATCAAAAAATATATCATAGCAAGAGAAACCTACAATCCTGTTGATTTTAGCACAGAAGCAAAAAGAGTGGTTAGATTACTGTCGGCAAATTCAATTTACTGGGACTATCGAGGCTATTTAAAAAATGAGGCAGTTGATCCAACCATTAAATATGGTCAGAAAAATACAACATATTTGGTGGTTAAGTCGTGGTCAAAATTAGCTGACAAAAAGTATATTATGCGATTCTCAATAAATGAAACTGCTGGAGCAATGAAGGTTTTTAACAAAATAGCAGTAGTGGAATTTCAGTATTTGCCTATGGAATTGACGGAAAACGACAAGGACGTCAATCCAGTAGGTTTTCAAGTAACCGGATATAGGATGGACTATGATATAGTAAATCAACTTGAGATAGCGTAATTAAAGAAAGAAACTAGGGAGTCATATAAAGTATTAAAATGCGTAATTTGTTGCTTTATCCAACGTTTCATATTAGC
>JAIOYD010000016.1 GCA_021741285.1 Rickettsiaceae bacterium
AGTGAGCGTGTTTTAAATGAGAATGTAATTGGTATGGTTAAAAGATTTAAAATTATCGCCGATCGTTACAGAAATAGAAGAAAACGGTTCGGTTTAAGATTCAACTTAATTGCCGGAATTTATAATTTCGAGCTTTAAAAAGGTTATGCAAGAGGTCTATTAGTTGCTACATTAATTTGATTGTCATATTGTATTAGTATAATAGTACAGCATGATAATGTCAATAGCTATTTATTATTTTAGATCTCTTGCATCATCCATAAATAAATAGAGAATTTTTAGGAAAAATACAACTGAGCACCCAAATATAGTAAATCTAAATGAGGAGCGAAAGTAAATTTTGACAACAAAGTTACTACGTAGAATGGAGCTTATGCAAGAAGCCTTTTGTAGAAAATGTGAATTAGATGGAAAAGATTCGCTACATCCCAAGTTCAAAATATCATGAATTAAGCTGACCTAGTGCGCTGTAGACACAAAAACTCCTACGACTTCAAGATGAGAGCTCCAGTAGAACTGATCTACTGGCGTAACCTCAAGCAGATTATATCCTCCATTTTTTAAAATAGCGGCATCCCGAGCAAAACTCTCTGGATTACATGAAATATAGACTACTCTCTCACACTCACTATGAGCTAATGCCTTAATTTGCTCTAAAGCACCTGCTCTTGGTGGGTTAATAACAGCAAAACGATATGGTCGTAGCTCCTCCGTACTTAAAGGATTAGTAAATAGATCACGTTTATGAAGCATTATCGCTCCTTCCGCAGCTTCTTTAAGGGCTTCAAGCGATGATGCGTCACATTCAAAACCATCCACGCTAAAACGCTTACTAAGTGGTAAGGCAAAAGTACCACGGCCACAGAATAAGTCAACTAGAGCACCTTTTTCTTGCGGTAAATATTGCTCTACTAAATCTGCTAATATTTGATCTGATGAGAAACTTGCTTGCATAAAACCTCTAGCATCGGTAGCAACCTTTTTATCCCCTAATAAGATATATGGCTTTTCACTCTGGAATAAAATTTTAGGTTTTTTAGATGAACGAAATTGTAATCTAATGATTCCATTTTTTTTTGCAAAATCCACCAACTCTCTTTCCAGCTTTGGAGCAATGTCAATAAGGTCATGCAACTCAAGGACCATATCGATACCATTACTTGCATGTGTTAAAAATATTTCAGCTTTTTGTCTATGTTCCAAAACCCCCATAAGAGCTTCTTTTAGGGGTATAAGTAGGGTAGATAATGGGCTCATCATGGCTAGACAGCTATCGATATCAATAATTTGATGCGAATGAAAACGGTGAAATCCAAGAAATAGTTGATCATCTTTTTTAAGCGCCTGCAGATTAACACGGCGGCGATTTCCTTTAGGAATAGTAATTATAGGATTAATTGTAGTTTCAGGTGGTAAAGCATTTCTTACAAGAGTAAGTTTGAAATTATCGTAAGTTTCTAGATCCATATGCTGGAGCATACACCCCCCACATCGCCCAAAATATTTACATTCTGGCGTGATTCTATGACTAGACAAGCTTTCAATGCTTTTAAGCAAACAATTGGACTTCCTACGGTATCCATGCCTCTGGAAGGAGATAATTTCATTCGGAAGAGCGTATGGCACTTCCACTAAGCCAAGAGTGCTTTTTCCAGAACCAAGCCCCTGCTTATTTATAAATTCGATAAGGCACGAACCTTCTTCTATTAAAGCCATTAATTTTCCATGAAATTTCTAATTTCTATCAGCATTTTTTAGAACTTAGCTAGAGCTAGATTTAAGTGCGTTTTTTGCACTATCCAATGTTGTTTCCAAAATCATGCTAGCGGCAGCTAAGTCATCAATCGAGTTTCTATTTTTTCTTTTTAAACCAAAATCTTTTAGTAAATTATTAGCCGCTTTTGAAGTTAGACGCTCGTCTTGAAAAAATATTGGCAACTCAGTTCTTTTTGTAAGCTTAGTTGCAAAATGCTCTACTATTAAAGTTTGCTCACTTTTGGTTCCGTTCATGTTGATAGGTAAGCCGATTACAATAGCGCATATATTATTTTCCTTTAAAATACTTATAATATCTGTAATCTTTTTTCTATCAGATTCATTTTCAATTATTCTAAGAGGCATAGGTAAGTGATGATCTGGTGTAGAAATCGCAAGACCAAGCTTTTTTAAACCGTAATCAATAGAAATTATTGGTTTTCCTTTTTGAAAAAACTGACAAAATTCTTGCAGCGATTTTATGATCATGCTAATTAGTGTTAGTTGATTTTTTTTAATTTTATATAGTTTCATGTTCAAATATATTCGAAAACATCTAGATATCAACCTAATAAAAGCCTCATTAGTTTTTGCAGTACTCTATTGTGTTTTATTCAATTCTGCAGTTTTTATTTACAAATTTCAGTATGTGCAGTCAGATCTATTGCAAGCGCTCATTGAGTTGACAAAAGATTTCATTTACAACCTAGTTGTATTGTACATTATATTTTTTGGCCTTACAGTTTATCGCTTATTATTTATTATCGCTGCTCTATTTTTGTTTATAACAGGAGCACTTGCTAGTTATTATTTATTTTTCTTCTCTATTAGCCCTACACTTTCGATAATGCCTTCAATATTTGGCACAGAATCAACAGAAATTTATGAGTTAGTTAGTGCAAGAGTTATTGTTTGGCTACTTTTTAGTGCTTCAATTTGCGTCTATAGCATTAAGTATTTTAAAATTCAAACAACTAAATTATTCTTTACTAGAATTTTAGCTGCAGTTTGTTTGCTAATAGCAATAAATAACGTTATTACTCCTAAATTTAGTTTTGTAAGAAGCTATTTTCCAATACAATATTTGCATAATAGTTATTTATATTTCTTTGGCCAGACAGAAGAATACATTAAGACAGATATTAGTACCAAATACAACTTTATTGATTCATCAGATGATGATGTAGTGGGTGTTTTAGTTATAGGAGAAGCTGCAAGATATGCCAATTTTGGTATAAACGGTTATGAGCGAGAAACGACACCAAATTTATCCTTGGTTGAAAACCTTGTGTCGTATAAAGCTAGATCATGTGCTAGTACAACTTACCTGTCTGTTCCGTGTATGCTATCACGTTTTGGTGAGAAAGATATTTCAATGCTCGAGTCAGAATCAAGCGTTTTGTCCATACTTACCAAATTAGGTTTTGAAACTACATGGTTTGGCACCCAGTCAATTACAAAATATTACAGAAATAAGCCCGGTGGGTCATTCTATGACGAGGTTAACTTTCATATGATCCCTGGCGGTTCTATTCTAATGGCACCAAATAGTCATGATGGTAAATTGTTGCCGCATTTAGAACAAAATATCATATCTGGTATGAAAAAATTTCTGGTGCTTCATACCACTGGCAGTCACTGGAATTATGGTGCTCGATATCCAGAAGAATTTGCTAAATTTAAGCCTACTATTGCCGACACCATAAAGCGAGATGCTGCAAGTTGTGACGAGCATGAGCGCCTAAATAGCTATGATAATTCGATATTATATACCGATTTTTTTTTATCTAGCGTAATAAATATTCTAAAAAATAAAAAAGCTTTTATGATTTATGCCTCCGATCACGGCGAGTCTCTTGGTGAATGCGGAAGATTGACTCATGGCGCCGATGATTATGTAGAGGAACAACGCATAGTACCATTTATAGTATGGTTTTCAGATAGTTATAAATCCTCCTATCCTGATAAATGGAAAGCAGTTAAATCTCTAGAAAAAAAAGAGATTTCGCATGATTATATCTTTCATACAATACTAGATTGTCTTAATATTGAATCAGATGCTGTTGATAAATCGCTAAGTTTGTGTAGGGGTAGTAATTGATAAAATTTTATATTATTGCAGGAGAGCCTTCGGGAGACTTTATTGGGGGGCTGTTGATCAGCGCCATCAAAAGGTTACTAAAAGACAGTGATAGTATAACTTTTCATGGGATTGGTGCCCGAAACATGAGAAATGAGGGAGTGAAGTCGTTGTTTCCGATGAGCTACATAAGTATGATGGGGTTTTTCGAAGTGTTACCTCATATTTTTCATCTTAAAAGCCTTATTAATAAGACTGTTCAAGACATTATTACTCAGAATCCTAACGTTTTAATTACTATTGACTCTCCGGGCTTTACCTACAGAGTAGCCAATAAAGTTAAAAAAATCGCTCCTCATATAAAACTTGTGCACATTGTTGCGCCATCAGTTTGGGCATACAAACCAGGTAGAGCCAAAAAATATGCTAAACTTTATGACCACCTGCTCACTTTGCTTCCATTTGAGCCGCTTTACTTTACTGCTTATGGTTTGCCGGCTACTTGTATTGGACATCCAGTTCTAGAGCAAGCATTTTATATTGGATCAAAAGGTTTAAAGCAAGAAATGCATATTAGCGAAAATGTTAAAGTAATAGCTGTTACCCCTGGCAGTAGACTTGGGGAAATATCTCGTCATATGCCCATAATCAGGCAGGTGTTTGATGAGTTGTCCTCAACGCATGCTATTAAGGTAATTTTTGTCCAGCCAGACAAATCAAATATACAAAATATTCTCAAATATCTTGTATCAGCTAAATTTGAGTTTGAATTTGGTTTTTCCACAGAACGGCTTAAAATCTTTGCTATAAGTGATTGTGCTTTAGCGAAGTCTGGTACTAATACAATTGAAATTGCTGCATCTGGTACTCCAATGATTGTGGGGTATAAACTAAATCCAATTACTTTTTTCTTTTTAAAGTTGATAATAAAAATTAAGTATGCCTCTTTGATAAATATTATATCAAATAAAGAAATAATCCCTGAATATATACAATCAGATTTTAATGTAGAGAACGTATCGCAAGCTATAAGGGATCTACTTACTAATAACGAGCATTCTGAGACTCAGGTAGCTGAATCCCAGAAAGTTTTAAGCTCCATTGGTTTTAATTGGGATCAAAAACCCTCAGATATTGCCGCGAAAACAATAGTTAACATGGTTTTATAAGATTTGCGGGTAGTATGCTGAATTTGATTGGTTTAAAAATAACACAAATCGCCGGGTTAAATTATGAATCTTACCGAAATGTACTTACTCCTTTTCACCGACACTTTAGTAACCAATCTTGCTATTAATACATCTGCAGAGCTCGTTATTCACTCGATGAAGATCTTTAATTCATATAATTCCTACCTAATTATCCTGGTATCTACTATCTCATTTGCGTTTGCTTCCTCTATAAACTATCTACTTGGCCTAATATGTCATAAAGTACTCGCCCCGTTGACAAATGAAGATGTCGTATCATCACAAAATAAAATTGAACAAATCCGTCATTCTAGATATTTGCTTTTATTTTTAGCACTTAGCGCAGTGCCTTTTTTTGGTAAATTTATTCTTGTATTTGCCGGATTTTGTAGAACTAATTTGAGCTTAACTATTGCTATCACGGTTTTTTCAAAGCTGATTTATTGCAGTTATTTTATGTTATACCAATCACTATGAGAAAAAAGGTTTTTCAATCTAATTCTAAATTTAACTTCCTTGAAGAAGTAGCTCAAATTGCTATAAATAATTCAGCCCATGACTTTACTAAACTTAAAATTCTATTGCCCACTGGCCTTGCTTGCAGTGAACTACAAAAGATATTAGTAACTAAACTTGGCACTTGTATATTGCCTAAAATTATTCCTATTAGCGAATTGATTGCTGAGAGTGAAGAAATTTTCAAAATCCCATCAGAACAAGTTGGCAGTATAAGCCGCTTGGAAGAAAAAGTCACTTTAGCCCTCACTATAAATAAATATAAACCATTAGGTTATGATTTAGTACAAAGTCTTCGTCTTAGTCCATCTTTAGCCAATTTGTTTTTTGAATTAGAGGCAAATAATATAAATCTTGAAGAAATAAAACAATTACCTATTCTTGATCAGCCTGAACATTGGCATAAAATACACGATTTTCTTTCTTTTGCTTTTGATAATTGGCAAATAAAAATTCAATCCATGAAGAAAATGACTCGTGCATCCTACCAAAAATTGATGTTCAAAGCTGAAATCCAAAGATTATGTAAAGATCCATCAGGAGCTCTGATTATTGCTGGCCTAGTTAGTAATAATTTAATGACTTCTGATTTTATAAAAACGGCTTCTGACTTAGATAATTGCCAGCTTATAGTACAGCCGGAAATTGACCTAGAAAAACTACCTAATAACATAAATTATGTTGAGTTTGAGAATATTGCGCACGAAGCAGAATATATAGCTCTAAGATGCGCATCCCAATTAAACAAAAACCCCAAAAGCCGCATTGCATTAATCGCCCATAACCAATACTCTAAAGAACAATATCAGATATTTTTAGACAAATATTCATTGAGTTATAAAGACCAGTTTGGCGAGAATATACTCAACCAGCACTCTATATCCTTAATATTAATCATCGCCGAATTGTTATATAATGAGTTTGATTTAAAAAAGTTTTTCACCTTCCTCGCTCATCCAATGATTAATTCACTTAAATCACAAGAACTAAAAAATATAATCAGAAAAACTAATAAATTTGCTCCTGATTTAGAAGCTATTTTATCTATTATAGAAAATAATGGAGATAAAGAGTTATTAGAGCATTGTACAATCATCATCGAGGCCCTTACTAACCTCACTTCTTCCACTCAATTTTCTTTGATACTTAAGAATGTAATCAAAGTCGCTGAAAAACTTGTACCAGCAATTTGGCAAAATAATCAAGATGTTATTGCCTTGATTACTGAAATTGTTCAACTAAATTGCACCTTAGAAATTAATAATATAGAAGACTGCCATGTCATTTTACGACAAATTATTGAGGGCGGTAGACTATTTCCAATAAATCATGAACAACAAATTATCATCTGCCCTTCTAACTCTCCAGCATTTATCGAATACGATCTAATTATTATTACAGACCTGAACGAAGGTAGTTACCCAAATATCGTACAAAATAATCCTTGGCTCAGTAAAAATATGCAAACAATGATTGGGTTAGATAAAAGACAGATTGATTTTGACAAAGCATTATACGATTTTTATATGAATATTCAAAATCAGCAAGTGCTACTAACCAGGGCAAAAAAACACGGCACAAATAAATTAACCCTCCCTTCACCATTTATTTTAAAACTAAAGCATATTTTGGAAAGAAGGTTAGAAACAACGCATGCAAAACGGGCAATCTCCGAGCCTGGATTACTATCGACAGAAAGAAGTTCAAGAAGTGAAACCTTTCCAGATGTATTATACGCTACTGATATTGAAACATTAATAAGAGCGCCGTACAATTTTTACGCTAAAAAAATACTCAAATTACGAAAAATTGAAGAAATTGATGAGCGTCCTAATTTGGCAGAATTTGGGAATTTCTTTCACCGTGTAGTCGAACACTATACTAAAAACTATAATCCTCGAAACGTCAGTAAATCATTACAAATTATATCTATTGCCGAATCTATACTTGAAGAAGGTAATGTTCCAGACTTCGCTAAAAAAATGTGGAAAACAAAAATCAAGGCTCTTGCGGATGAATTTATAAAATTTGATGACGACCGACGTGAAAATGCCGTTAAAGTTTATAGCGAAATCCAAGGGGAGACAACGCTTGATATAAAAGGGAAAAATATTATACTAAAAGCAATTGCGGATAGAATAGAAGTTAACCACAACGATACATTAGCAATCCTTGACTTTAAAACAGGCACTCTACCAACAAAAAAAGATGTCTTATCCGGCCTGTCACCACAACTTCTTGTGGAAGCAATCATAGCTTTTGAAGGTGGATTTCCTCTCGGCTCCGAGGTATTTTATAAAACTGAGCTAGTTTTGACTTATGTGAAAATTGGCAGCTCTAGCCCCTATGTCAGCACAAGCGAGATAATTCTATCTTTTGATGAAATAATGAGGCACAAAGCTGGATTGACTGCCTTACTTGAACACTACATGAGTGACCTTGAATTTGCCATAGAACCCAGTTTAATGAAATATGACGATTATTCTCATTTGGCAAGACGAAATAAAAATTGACTTATATCTTGGCAGCTATATCTTCATAACCTATTAAACCTGAACTAATAGATCGCTTGGAAGTTCACCTACGCCACTACTGCATCAACTATTTCCTCATCTCGTGCCTTCAAATTATTAGTACTACTTATTAACTTCCTCTACCTACTTCTTTCTTCTTTTCTGTATTCTCTTTTTCAACGATATAAGAATGCTCAACTGAGCTTGGGCTATATTTAGATAATATTATTTCCTCGCTTACGCTCGTCATTAAGCTAACTAAAGCCCTAATTACTCTAGCTTTTGCCCTCTAATCGACTTATTTTAATTTTTAACAGGGTGAGTGATCCATATTCCTATATTTTTTTAGATTTTCGCTCACGCCTTGGAATTGTTAAATACCAATTTAACTGCACTAAAAACTATAAATTATTCTATTTTGGCACTAAGGCAGAACCACTTTTAGCTCTGGTGCTTCCTTGTTTCTAATTAAAGCGTTTAGCGCCCCATTCCACCACCTTTACTCATTGACAAAGCTTGGTGTTTTATACGCTCAACTTTTGCTGCTCCATATTCCTTAAGATCAGATTCTCTGCCACCTTCATACCTGCTAGCAAGCTGCTCTCCTCCTTGTATTAAGTTCTTTCTGTAATTATCTTCTTTAGTCTCGCCCGCAATTCTTTTAGGATTCATAACTTTATAAATTTCATAAACAACAAAATTTTTCATAATCCGTTTGATATTTTTTCTAGCCTCAATATTCAGTAAATTAGCCCTATCTTTCTTACTAACAGTACCTATGTTGGGGTCAATATCTTCTTCTATAGTTTTAGTAAATTTGCCAATAAAGTTGGTAATATCTTCAGTTATTTTTTTTTCTAGATCTTCAATCTTGCTAACATCAATACCTGATTTCTTTTTTGTTTTTAGATAGGCTTTGAGGAGCAAAATGATTTTTGTCTGTATTTCATTCAAATCTGTAGTTTCATCAAAAATTTTCTCTACAGCCTTTCCTAAATCTTTATCCTGCTCAAAAAGATTCTCTAAGTCAGATTTAGGCTTTACCTTAGCTGAAGCAGTTACTTCCTCAATCGTCGCCTCAGCTTTAACAGGCTTATCTTCATCAAACTCCATTACTCTCTAACCCCTTCCTCGATTTTCACCAACATTTATGTTTATCTCTGCTTCTTTGGCAAGATGCTTTACTCCACCCTCTATAATAGTTTTTTTAGATATGTCTTGAGTAGCGGAAATTTTTTGAGCAGCACTTGCTATTTTCTCCATGTTTTCTTTAGTAAACGCTCCTAAATCCTGCTCCTCTGCTACTCTTACTATTCTCTCTATTTTTTCTTTATTCCCGTCAATAACTGCAGAATAAAGCTCATTTAGCTGGTCTTTAGTCGAAAGCTTTTCGAGCTTTTTTACCATTGCCTCATCAAGGGCTTCTTCTGAGCCTTCAATACCACCACGCCGCCCTTGTAGAGCTTGGGCGAGGAATCCCATCTCCTTACTAGGACTAGAAGGAGCTTTTTCTGTTGAACCCTTATATGTAAATTCACCAGAATTTAAAAACGAGCCTTGGTCAGGTGAAGATACAGCTTTTAACTTCTTCCCACCTTCTCGAATTTGAGCAAATAAGCCACCTGTATCTGGTACTACAATAGGCTTAGAAGTAGAAATCTTTGGTTCGTTAACAACAGTTTCCTTCAAAGGAGGAGGCGGTGGAGGGCCACCTTCTCCTATCCCACTGATTGGCGAAGGCGGGATAGGCAGCACGCTCTCCACTTTTACAGTTGTAGTTGGACTCACCTCAACCTTAGGAGTAATAGGCTTAGGATCTTCTTTCGTAACAAGATCAATACCAGCAGCGACTCTAAGTTTAGTTTCTTCTGCGGCTTTACGAACTGTTTCAACTTGTTCTGGTGAAAAAGTTGATCTCTTTTCTACAATCTCTTCTTCCCAACCATCTTCATTCTCTCGTTGCTCCCCCGTGTTAAACTCTGATTGATGCTTTAGCAAAGCTGTAACAAGCTTTTCATTATTATCAACCATTGCGGAATAAAGTATATTTTGCTGATCTTTTTTAGATGCTCCATCAAGCAACCTCTGTTCAATTGGTCTTTCTTCTCCCTCCCCCATTCGAGCTTTAAGCCCACCTAACAAACCTTTTTCAGTACTTTTTTCTACCTTTGGCTGCGTAGTAACATGTAGATAATTTGGATGGTTAAGTGATAAGGGTTTTGCGCGTCCTCTTTCCCGTATCTGGCTCAGCAAATCCTTTTTAGGCGCTGAATCAATTGGTATATCTCGTTTGGGAGGTGGCTTTAATCCCCCTACTCCTTCACTCATTGGTGGCGGAGGGGGCGGTGGTGGTGGTTTTGGTATATTCAATTCAGATGGCGGAGGTGGTGCTTCTGGTATGCCCGCTACATTCAAGACCGATGGCAGCGGTGGTGGTAATCCTCCTCCTAAATCCACGTCAGATGGCAATGGCGGAGGTGGTAGCTCTCCTAAATTCAAGCCCGATGGCAGCGGTGGTGGTGGTCCTCCTCCTAAATCCACGTCAGATGGCAATGGCGGAGGTGGTAGCTCTCCTAAATTCAAGCCCGATAGCGGCGGAGGTGGTGGTGGTGGTAACTCTCCTAAATTCAAACCCGATAGCGGCGGAGGAGGAGGTGGTGGTAACTCTCCTAAATTCAAGCCCGATAGCGGCGGAGGTGGTGGTAGTCCTCCTCCTACTTCACTCAGTGGCGATGATATAGGGCTTCTCACTTCACTCATTGATGACGGCAGGGGTGGAGGCATCTCTGACGGCGGAGGCATTCCTCCTATTTCCTGAGAACTCATGCCCTTTTGAACAACTTGTTCTAGTGGTGGTATTTCCGGAGATTCTTTTCCCCCTTTTCCTGGTATTGTAAATCTTTCTTGGCTCTCGTTACTAATTGCATTAGTTCTAACATCCAAACTACTTGAAGCTTGAACTAGTTTTTGTTCATCCTTACCTTTAAATACACTGCCTATAAAGCTAACAAAGGTAGAGAAAAATCCTTTTGATACTTTCTCATGCTTCACTACCCCTTCAGAAAATTCATTTACAGCTCTAGTCATAGCAAAACCAGAAGTCTTTTGTCCTACAGCAGATGAAAGATCACTCAATCTATCTTTAAGTAATTTTATTTCTGCAAGTTCGACTCCATTTTCTGCAGTCCTCTTATTAACATAGTCAAGAGTAATTTCTCCTGGGTTTTGAGGGTCAAAAGCTTTCAAGAGTTGATCTTCATAGTTACGAATCTCTTTCTCTTTTTTATCTAACATTTGCATTACATCAAACAGCTTGCCGCCCGATTTAAACGCTTCCTGTAAACCCAATGCTCCTGAATTTGTCTTAACTGCTGCTATATATCCACCCAAATCCTTTCCTAAATTCTGATATTCATCTAATGACGACATAAAAAGCACCCCTAATATTTTGCAAATTACTTAATTATAAAGTACATCGTATCAGGATAATAAGTCAATAGGAGGTAAACAACTCCTTAAATGAAACATCAAAATTAACTATAAAGATAGATATTTGTGGTATTTTTTTAAGGTAAGATCTATATTAAATCTAGCAGATTTTAGAGAACGCCCTGAAAAAGTCATTAGATAGTTTTGAAAAATTATAGTTTTCAAAACCTTGTTTGGGTATAACAATTATTGACTTGTTATCTGTGTTTATATCAGGATTTTTTACAAGCAGCTGGGTTAAATGCCTTATTCTTCTCTTAGCTTTATTACGAATAACAGCTTTTTTAGAAAATTTTCGACTTACTTTCATTCCTAGAATTGTTGGATTGGAAGCTGACACTATTTCTGTTTGAAGAGTTTTTGTAGATACTATTAAAATAAAACAGGATCCATGTATTTTTGATCCATACTTATTGACGCTGTCAAATTCTTTCTGATTTTTTAAGGAAAGAATATTCACCCCACAATTTACGCGGTAAGTTTTTTTCTACCTTTTGCCCTACGACTTTTTATGACAAGTCTACCGCCAACAGTAGCCATTCTAGCTCTAAAGCCGTGTCTTCTTTTTCTCACCAGATTACTAGGTTGGAATGTACGTTTCATAATAAATTATTTTTTATATTTAATTTTATGTGATTAAAGTTAAGGGCAGTCTAATAAAAAAACACCCGATTGTCAATAGCCTTAAGGATCTAACTTGACAAAACTTCTACATAATTCTTTAATAGGCGGCAAATAGGACTAAATAATCATGATATTTATCATCACTTTTGCCATACTTACCACAATTGTTTTACTGTTGGGATTACTCTCCATGGCAGCTGGAGAAAAATTTAGTAAAAAATATGGCACAAAATTAATGTCGTTAAGAATTGCAATGCAGTCCCTTGCTATTTTGTCTTTAGTTTTTGCTTACTTCCTATGGTCTAATTGATCAAAAACCTTTTTTGAATTATTAATATCCACAAAAATTGTGGATAACTACGTGAATAACATGTTCAGATGCAACAATTTTTCTATAAAGACTCAAGTTTTGCTTAAGATGAGTAAAAAATGAGCATACCCCAGAAACCCGCATAAGCCTTACAAAACTCAAATTTAACTACAAGCTTTATTACTTTAAGATTTAATAATTTAATAGAAGTATGAATTTGTGTATAACTTAACCATGCTTTATCAATTTTAGATTACTATTTCTATCTCACGAGAAGCAAAAAACTTAAACTAAGTAGATAAATTAAGTTAATATAAGACAAGTTATTTCCCCTCCTCTTAAAACAAATTTGGACATACATATTACCTAAATTAATGTATTAGTGGAATTTATTTGACAGGATATACGCGCAACTATATCATACCTTAACCATGATCTATTTTTAACAAAGTTGTTTCTTTTGAGCAAATTCATGATTCTATCTATGCTATTTATTATGACCATAACTACTACCGGTGTTTCCGGTCAATAACATAGCATCCGTCAAATTTTGTCGGGTAGAAACCATAACATTTACTGTCGGGTAGAAACCATAACATTTACTCCATATTTAAATTACAATTAGTTTTTAATGCTATGGTAACCCCCACAGAACCGTGCTTGCGATTTTCCCGCACACGGCTCTTCAAT
>JAIOYD010000017.1 GCA_021741285.1 Rickettsiaceae bacterium
TATTTTCTATAGGCATAATTTAAAATCCATAAGCTTTATACGCTAATTATACCATTTTCTTATGGATTTCCTAAGTAGTTTATATAGTAAAATCCCTTGCTAATTCAGCTAAAGAGACTTCTGACGAAGAGACTCTTTAATGGGAGAGCAGCATTAGCAGATGTTTTGGAGTTCTGATACTATCTCAATCATCAAGTAGAAAATGATGCATTAAATTGAGTATTATTTTAACTACCCCAAAACAATATGTAGTAATTTACACATAATAGCAACAAGGATAACTTCGGTGTAAACACACGGTGAAGGCATTCTAGAAATTTATTGTCTTAAAAGGTTCTTGCTATTTTATAAACATTTGTTACGATCATCCATTATTTAACAATGCATATATCAGAATTAGTACCCTCGAACTCTTGAAAAACAAGTTGAGGGAATAAATTGTAAGTTTCACTATATAAATAGCTAAAATTATCTCAACTATTTCAATAGACCTTGCATAACCTCATCCTAAGCAGTAAATTTTTCCTAAAAATTCTCTACTTTTTATGAGTTATGCAAGAAATCTAGTCAATAACCATTAAATCTCATAATTTTTAGCCATTCTTTTGCTTTTTCACTCACTTTTTTATCAGCCAATGCGACGTCATAAATTTCCTTTTTGCGTTTATTATCTTCTCCATACATATCATCAAGAACTTCATTCCAAAGTGTGAAAATCATCTCATCAGAAACTCCAGAGCCTACTTGATTCAAAATTCCATAAATGCGATCTCTCCAATAGGCATCCATTGCTTTGTCTACCCAAGATACAATTTCAGGCGTTAAGCCAGTCTCTTCCAGCCCTTTTCCTTCAGCAAAACCTTTTTCGAATTTTTTAGTGCGCAAATGAGCATATTTTCTGCCATATAATTGATTAACCCATAACATGAACTTTTCTCCAATAGCAATCCCGATAGCTGATTCGGGATCCTTGTCAAGATTGTTGCTAATTTCAGATACTAAATTAGCCCAATTTTTTTCAAATACTGCTTTCTGCTCTGGAGTTGAATTGGTTTCTAACTCAGTTTTAAAAGCTACATATTGCCTTAATTCATCATGTGTAAATATTTCCTTAACCCAAGGATGTTCTAGTTGCTCAGTCATACGATATACCTCAATTAATTTAATAATGGTTTCCCACGGAATAGATTTATCATCACTTACTTCAGCAAGTATACTTTTTAGTGCTTTGCTTGCATTAAGCAAATTATTGGCCTTTTGCTCTAAAAATTGGGCCTGCACTAAAAAATGCTCAAGAGCTCCTGCATTACCCATTAGCAATAGCTTAATTTTCGAAAGCTCAAAACCAAAAAACTTCAAAGCAATAATCTGTTGTAATTGCAATAAATCCTTTTCAGAGTAAACACGATAACCATTAGATAGCCGTAGCGATGGCTTTAACAACTCAATACGGTCATAATGATGCAGCGTTTGCACCGATATACCCGTTAATTTACTTAAGTCCTTTACATACCAATGAGTCATCGTTTTACCTCCTTATTTTGGAAGATAAGGTATATAGTAACTATAGGGTCAAGAGATTTTTTCATGAGAATGGCATCTATTTCGCTGACAATAGGTAATTTAGTGAGAATGGAATGGAGCTAAGCCTATATAGGCAGTAATACGGCGCCAATATTTGGAATCATTATTTTAAATTAGGTTTGGTACTATGCTTACAAATAAGTATATTACCTTTCGCACTAACTATGAAAAGCTTGTCCCCAACTCGTGCAATCGTTTCTCCACTACTTAACTTAGCATTCATGATCGTACCAGACCAGTACACCTGTCCAAGGTTACCAGGCTTAATATCCTCGTAAGCAACTTCAACTTGCATACCGATAATGTCAAAATATTCTTTATCAGAATGATTGTTTTTATTATAAACAAACGCCTTAAGGGGCCACCATAATATTAAAAACCATGCTAAAGAGGAAAATGCAACTGACGCAACTTGATAATTTTGTATTTCAGGATAAAAATAAAAAATTACTGAACTAGTCATAGCGCCAAGACCGACAAATAAGAATCCTATGCCCGGTAACGTACTAAATTCTATTAATATAAAGATTATGCCTACCACAAGCCATATTTCTCCAGGACTAATTATCATAATCATTCTCTAAAATTAGCTTTATATTTCCTTTAAATCCTAAGCTAAAGGGTGACATAAAACAACAAAAAAATTGATGAATGAATATGGTGCAAGCTTTCTTTAGCTTGAATAGAAATTTTACCTGTGGCCAAGAAAGCCTACGAAATTATCTAATTCAATTACTTTTCTATGGGCCCAGGGATTACTTAGCTAGCTTTCTCTTTCAAATACGCTATCACATTAACAATATCTTGTGGTTTAGTAAGACCAGCAAAGCTCATTTTTGTACCAGGAACAAACTTACTTGGCTTATTAAGAAAATGATATAGATTATCATTATCCCATACACCACCCAGAGCTAGCATTGCTTTTGAATAAGCAAATCCTTCCGTTCTAGCCTTAGCTGATCCATATATTTTCCATAAGTGAGGTCCTATTTTATTTACCCCTCCCTCTTCTAAGCTATGGCAAACTACACATTTTTTTATAATCTTAGCTCCTTCTTCAGCATTAGCAGTAGCCATAAGCTGAGCAATATCAACAGGTATTTCTGGCGCTTGTTCATGATCACTCGAAGAGCTTTCTGATACCTCTACTTGATAACCACGCTGAGCTATTTCTAACTTAGGTTTATAAAGGATATTTGCTACAAAACCTACTACCATAGCAATTAAGCTGGCAAGCAGTATTGCTGCTGCAATTTTATTTAATTCTAACCCTGACATAAGCACTATATTTATTTATAACTATAGCAATTCTTCCAAATTCCAACGAGCTCTTGGTTTGAAATCCATGCCGTTCATTATACCCGCTTTTAATCTCTCAAGTCCAGCAAAAGCAATCATAGCGGCGTTATCTGTACATAATTTTATCGGTGGCGCAACAAAATTATACCCTAATTCTTCCGACAAAGCACTTAAGTCACTTCTTATCTGCTTGTTAGCAGCGGCACCTCCTGCAACAACGAATCTCTTGCCTTGACAAAAACTCTTATATTGAACTATAGCAAATTTTGTTTTTTGGACTAATACATCACAAACAGCTTGTTGAAAACTTGCAGCTATATCACTCATATCACGTTCTGATAAAACACCAATTGCTTGAATTTTAAGTTTTACTGCTGTCTTTAAGCCAGAAAAAGACATGTCAGGATTTTTTTGATTATACAAAGGACGAGGAAAATCAAATCTCTTTGGATCTCCCTTAATAGCAAGTTGTTCAACGATAGGACCTCCAGGAAAACCCAAATTCATCATTTTTGCGACTTTATCAAACGCCTCACCAACGGCATCATCTAAAGTTTGACCTAAAATTTTGTATTTACCCATGGCATGAACAGCTACAAATTGACAATGCCCGCCACTAACAAGTAAAAGCAAGTAAGGAAATTCAACATTATCGGTAAGCCTTGCTGTAAGGGCGTGCCCTTCAAGATGATTAATTGCAATGAATGGTTTGCCTAAAGCGCTTGCAAGGGCTTTACCATACATTGATCCAACAATCACGCCACCAATCAATCCAGGTCCAGAAGTTGCTGCAATTGCATCAATTTCCTGTAGCGTTATGGATGCTTCAATTAAACATCTATCAATTGCTGATTTGATATTGTAAAGATGAGACCTTGCTGCGATTTCGGGCACAATTCCTTTGAAAGCTATATGCTCTTCAGTTTGAGAAATAACGATATTGGCAAGAATATTTGGACCAGAGGAAACTATTGCTGCTGCAGTATCATCGCAACTAGATTCTAACCCAAGGACTTTAATGGACAAAAAAACTACCTAATTGAATCAAAAATATACTTTGTGAAATAAGCGATATCAAGTTGGTTTTCAACTTTTTTCATATCTATCTTATCTTGCATTTCTTTAGGAACATAATTCATAACATTACTAAGAACAGCAAAATATAAATTCTTAGAAGGCATATAACCTGACTCGCATCTTATGGCTAAAGCTTTGCCAGAATGATGGTATACTATATCCCCCCCTTCTAACTCAGATATAAACAGACCATAGCCAGTATATTTTTTTATGCTATCACTTGGATCATCGGGAAGCTGATAATGTTTTGTTATCATCAGTTTGTATGAGTCGGTTGAAATTATTTCACCAGAATGCAGGGCTTTATTCCAAATAATAAGATCTCGTGTAGTTGATGCCACCCCACCATCAGCATAAGGAACCATGATAAATTCCGACTTAGCTAAATTAAACTTAGGCTCAAATTTATCGGTTGGCGTCACAAAATAGCGAATAGGATAATTTGTAGAACCAGGCTCTACTTGGTGCTTGATCGCTTCCGCGAGAGTAAGCAATTTTGTATCTTTCATTCCTAACGGTTTAAAAAATTCTTCTGTATAAAAATCAGCAAGGTTCTTAGCCGATATTGTTTCAATAATTAATCCTAAAAGTACATAATTTGTATTACAATAATTATGCTCACTTCCTGGCTCAAATGTTAGCTCCTTGCTAGCAGCAAAATTGGCGATATCTTTATTAATTTCTGCATGTGCTTTGGTTATATCAAGCTTGGTGGCCATAAAATATTCAGTTAAACCACTTCTATGGGTAAGCAAATTATGGATAGTTATTTTATTAGCCCACACAGGCACCAAACCGTGCACCCATATGCCACTTTCCTTTGTCAAAAACTTTGATACTTTATCATTTACGTTCAGCAATCCTCGATCACGTAGCTTTAAAATAGCAGCAGCTGTTATTGTTTTTGTTGTAGACGCAATAGGCATCGCTTGTTCTGAATTTAACTCCTTTTGTGGTTCAAAAGAATGTAGACCTTTTGCGCCTTGTTCTATAACACCATCATCGTCACAAAACATATAAGTACCATTCATAAACCGCGAAGATAAATAGTCTTTACTAGCTTGGCTGACTTTATTCCTTAGATCATTATCTGCAAAAGACAAGCTCGAATTTAATATTAACGCTAAAAACAGAATAATATACTTTTTCATACAACTGTTATTTTATTAACTCAATACTTTAATAATTTCATTCTCAAGTTCTTGCAGCTTTGCAAGATTGGTTCCTCCAATTTGAGCAAGAGTTGCTTGACCTCCTCCACTTCCTCCTATAAATACTGATAAGTGCTTAGAAATTTCGCTTGCATTATGTCTCGGTGATATTTCTTTTGAAACAGCAATAATAATGGATAGTTTTTCACTCGTTTTACTTGCAAATACAATGACTAAATCAGTATATTTTTTAGATAAATTTTCAGCTGCTATACGCGCAATTTTACCATCAGTATTTTCTGGGATAATTTTGTAAAATAAGCGTCCTTTGTCTATAGACAGAGAGTTCTTATTAATATCATCATCCGATAGCATCAAACTACTTATCTGTATTTTTTCAACTTGTTTCTCAAGATCTTTTTTGATACTAGCAACGATCCAACTTTTTGTAATAATTCTGGTTTATTGCTCTTAAAAATATCAATAAGCTCATTAAGTAGCTCTTCATTAGCAGCGATCTCTTTGAAAGCAAACTCTCCGCATACCGCCTCTATTCTTCTTATTCCAGCTGCAATAGCACTTTCACTGAGGATCTTAAATGCACCAATATCACCCGTTCTGTTAACATGTGTACCACCACACAACTCAAATGAATATGGATTTTTATCTTCCTCGAAAGCCCCTAGAGAAACGACTCTTACTTCAGAATCGTATTTTTCTCCAAATAATGCCATAGCACCAGCCTCCATAGCCTGCTCCGTAGACATCAACTTAGTAAGAACTTTAGAGTTATCAGAAATAATTTGATTTACTTTTTGTTCTGCTAATTTAATTTCGGCTTTTGTCAACGCTTTGGGATGGCTAATGTCAAATCTAAGCTTATCGTGAGAAACTAAAGAACCTTTTTGAGTCACGTGTCTTCCTAGTACATCTCGTAATACTGCATGCAAAATATGAGTAGCTGTATGATGCATTTTCAAATGCTTTCTATAAGAGAAATCTATAGACATTTTTACTACATCATTTATAGAAACAATCCCTCCCTCTAAAAGACAAATATGCCCTATAACTTTACCTAAAAACTTCATTGTATTTAATACTTTTATTTTACAATGCGGTGATTCTATTATACCAATATCACCCATTTGTCCACCAGACTCTCCATAAAATGGACTCTGGTTAGCTATCAAAGTAAACTTCTCACCAGGTTTGGAAATTTGATCCAATTTTTTACCATTTTGTACCAAAGAAAAAACTTTACCTTCTGCTGATTCTAGGGAATATCCCAGAAATTCTGTAGTACCAAATTCTGATAATATATCGAACCATATTGCATCTGTCTTAAGCTCACCAGAACCTGCCCAAGCTTTTCTTGCTCTTTCTTTTTGCAAATTCATTTGCTTGTTAAAATCTTTGTTATTTACCGTAACCTCTTGTTTTTTCAGAATATCTTCTGTTAAATCTAATGGAAAACCATATGTATCATATAGTTTAAAAGCTATATCTCCTGATAGCTCTCCACCTTTAGCAATGAACTTCACCTCCTCTTCAAGAAGTTTTAAACCACGATCAAGTGTTGTTTTAAATCTTTCTTCTTCTTGCTTTAAGATACTTGAAACAAAATCTTCAGCTCTAGGTAATTCAGAGTATGTATGACCAAATAAATCGACCAGTTTTGGCAATAGTTTATACATTAGAGGCTCCTTTGCCCCTAGCTGATGCGCGTGCCTCATAGCTCTGCGCATTATCCTTCTGAGCACATAACCCCTACCTTCATTTGAGGGCATTA
This sequence comes from Rickettsiaceae bacterium, assembly GCA_021741285.1. GTDB lineage: Bacteria > Pseudomonadota > Alphaproteobacteria > Rickettsiales > Rickettsiaceae > Megaera_A. The sequence continues at coordinate 6,901 of JAIOYD010000017.1, forward strand.
CACCATCAGCTATTAAAAAAGCACTAGAACGCAAATGATCAGCAATAACTCGATACGAAAACAATGATTCCCCTTTGGCCTTCACTTTTAAAATAGACTCTGTATAACCAATTATTTCCTTAAAAATATCTGTATTGTAATTATCATGTACACCCTGAATTACAGCAGAAATTCTTTCTAAGCCCATCCCTGTATCTACCGATTTATTCGGCAATAAAATACGATTATCTTTATCTACTTGCTCAAATTGCATAAAAACTAAATTCCAGATCTCGATAAACCTATCTCCATCCTGCTCTGGAGAGCCAGGTAAACCACCAGGAATCGCTTCACCATGATCATAAAAAATCTCAGAACATGGGCCGCACGGTCCTGTATCACCCATGGACCAAAAATTATCGTTTGTATCAATGCGAATTATACGATCATCACCAATACCAGCAATTTTTTTCCAGTACGATACAGCCTCATCATCATTATAATACACTGTTACATATAACTTTTCTTTCGGCAGTTTATACTCTTTTGTTAGTAAATTCCATGCGTAAAAAATTGCCTCTTCTTTAAAATAATCACCAAAGGAAAAGTTACCTAACATTTCAAAAAACGTGTGATGTCTTGCCGTGTACCCAACATTATCCAAATCGTTATGCTTACCACCAGCACGTACAGATTTTTGAGAAGAAGTAGCTTTTGAGTAGCTACGCTTATCGATACCAGTAAATAAATCTTTAAACTGTACCATCCCAGAATTAACAAACATTAGGCTGGGGTCATTGTGCGGAACTAATGAACTTGAAGGAACGTGAGTATGTCCATTAGCTTTAAAAAAATCAATAAAGGTACTTCTAATTTGTTGAGTAGTAATTTTATGCATAGAACTAATTACAGTTTTTAAGAATTTTATAGACCATAACCTTAATAAATTTATGGCTAAATTACAATATTAATTTAAAAAGCTTTTTATTGTTTTTGTGTTGCAGTTGAGGTTGATCTGATTAGTGCCTACTCTTGAAATATAAAGTAAACCAATTTTTTTATCAAAATTATTAACAAATTGAGTACCAGGCATAATTCTAAATTAGAATTCATAGTTAATCTGCTAAATTATTTATTTCGTAAGAAAAATATAACTATTTTTCTAGGAAAAAATGGCATTACCCTTTTTGTTATGAAGAAAAATCAGGTGCAAGACAGTGTCTTTATTGAATATGGTGCTGAGAAATATTATCAAAAGTACAGAAAGTTCTTATCTGGTTATAAAGGCTACTACGTCAAATTCTTACTAGACCATAAAGAATGTCAGCTAAATCATGAAATGTTGCCAGTTCTAAGTAGCTTAATTAAAATAAATCCTGTCGATAAATTTATTGCAGAGAAATATAAACCAGAAGATATTGTTGCCTATAATGTTTACGAAGTTAACAACCAAAATGGGGAAGTGTTTAACACTTGCATAGCCACAACCCCTTTCTCTCCACCATTGAGCGACTTACTAGAACATTCAATAAAAAAATCTTTTAAATATAGCGGGATCTATTTCTTCTCTTTAGAGTTAGGGATAATAATAGATCGTATACTTCAATCTAGTGGGGAAACAGAGTATTTAGACGCCCTGCAAATCTTTACGGTAATCACTCAAACAAGTAATATAAGAATTATCGTAAAGTATAAAAACAATATCATGAGTGAAAAAACAGTAGAGTTTCCTTATGATAAATCCGATATGTATCTAATTGGTACAATTGAACAAGCAATATCCCACAAACTACTATTTTATAAGCAATATATTAAAACACTCAACAAGCAACCGTGTATCATATTTTTGGTAGATACCATTCTCAAACAACTGATAACACAGCTTAAGTTTGAAAATTGTCAAACCCTAGCTTTGAGCGCCGACGATTTAGGGCTCCAGTCTCATCATTCAAACAATCGTTTTCAAGATAATGTTTTGATAGAATTATTCAATAAGCTTGCTACCCATCTTGCTTCAAATAAACCTTTAAAAAGCATCACAAAACTTACCCTAGTAAACAGAGCCGCCTTTAAACCTATTATCGCTATTATTTCTGGAATGATCTTAACCCTGTGTTTTCTTAAGTATCATGCCATTAAGGTACAGTCTGAAGCAGATGGTCTTAATAAACAGTACTATAAACTTGCCGAAGAATATAGACAAATAAAAAAAAGGAATCCCAACTTTTCAAATGTGAGTGATTTACTTGAGATGTATAATTTACAAAATATCATTGCTAGAAAATCATCTACTCCTTTTGAGCACTACAAAATACTTACTTTAACCCAGCATGAAAATTTAAAAATTGATAAATTATCATGGAAGTTACTTAACCCAGTGTTAGTTGATTTTCCTCAAAGTGATCTAGTAATATCTATCGACATTAGTTATAAAGGGCCAGTCGATTCAGCTTTAACAGGAATAGAACTTATTAATGGCTATGCTAATCATATAAAAACTCACTTTCAGAATTTTCGTGTTCTTTTTACTAAGGATTCTGACAATATTAAAGATATAGCAAGAAGCATTACTATACCCGCACATTTTTTGATTAAAGGAAAAGTTGGGGAGGAGAAAGATGATAGATAAACTTGTAGTTCATCTTAAAAACATTATTTTCTTTAAGATTATTATTTATCTACTATTTATAATCACTCTTGCACTATTAATTCCTATATTTATTGCTGATTTAGAAAAAGCTGCTCAAAGAAAACAAAAGGCAAATGCCTTTCTACGAGAAGCAACTTTGCAAATTGAATCTATAAACGATTTTGAAGAGAAAATTATTGCTCTGAATAACGATTATAATTCTTTGCTAACAAGCACTCAAGATCTCAGCTGCTCAAACAGAACAAGATTTATCAGAGCAGTAGAGTCTTTTACTGCAAAATATCAGTTATTTGACCCCATAAGTATCAAAATTTCTAAAGGATTCGAGGGAGGAAATTCGTTACCTAGTAATGGTAATATTAAAATAGATTATCATACTGCTGATATTAATTTTAAAACTTTAAATCCTTACCATTTACTAATTATTACGCAAGATTTATGTGGAATTATGCCAGCAGGCTCTGTTGTACTAAGTAGTAGTCTTCGATCAATAAATGTATTAACTCCAGAAATAATTGATACCTTAACAACCGCTAAAGCGCCAGAACTTTTTGATGTAAAGGTAAAGATTCTTTTAAGAGATATTGTGTATGAAAAATGATATAAAGCTGCCAGAAGGAGTTAATCCAAAACCCTTTTATCTACACCTTGAAGAACATCTAAGTAATAATCTTGGAGATACTCTTATACATTCTATTTCTAATCTTCTGGCAATAGACTATTCTCTTAGATTAAAGTCAACTCCCGAACTTAAGGAATATGTAGAGCTATGTGGGTCTAGGTTAAAAAAACATTTGGATCAAAAAATTATATTTAATGAAACTTTTTCATCGGTAATGACTTTATTTGCCATTGCAATTACACCGGAAAAGCAAAATGATGATGACGATGATAAATCTATTGAACAATCACAAGATGCGGTTATTGAATCGGTAATTTTCTCTCATTTTGGTGATTTAAGCCTCCAGGAACAACAAATTATTAGGCTAGTACTCAAAGATTTACTATCTGGCAAAGATGGTAAAGAATTACTGAATATTGTGATCTCAGACCCCAAATTGTTCCATTCTACAGTGCTGTCTGCTATAAAAGCTAAAAAACAACAGCAACAAATTTCTGCATTTGTAGGGGCTCATTTAAATTCGATACTATCACAATCAAAAACACTTGATAAAAAAGTAACCGGATTAAAATCAACTTTTGCTAAAATTGCTCTTGCAGGAAGTCTTATCATTGCCGCATCAATTGGAGTGGTTGTAGGAGGTTTAGCACTTCCCATACTCGTTCTACCTGCAACATTATATGCAGTAAAGTACGGACCAGTACTGGGCAAGAAAATGGGCACTATCGTTGCTCAAAATATACCAAATATTGTAAATGAAACAAAAAATCTTGCTCAACTTAAGAACGCTACAAAAGAAATCTCTGTTGATACTCCAAAACTAACTACTAGCATAGGTATTAAAAACGAATTATCTCAAGAAAAAGCCAAGGAGCTAGCTAAAACTTTGGAACTAAAGCCTATGGGAGTGACAGAGGTAACTGATCAAACTAAACTTGATAAAGCGTTAGAACCAAAATCTAAATCAGGGAGCCGTGGTAGACATGCCTAGCATAAGTTTGATTGTTAGCTATATAGTTCTTTTTTTATTCGGTACATTGATCGGTAATTTTACTACTACTACTATATTTCATCGCTTGCCACGAAATATAATGATTTCAGGTTTTGATCAAAAAGTGACTAGGCCTCCATTTTGTTCAAATTGTGGTCATATTTTACGCTTTTATGAATATTTACCTATTTTAAGTTGGTTTAGCACCTTTGGAAAATGTAATTACTGCTATATAGCAATTACAAAATCATATATAGCCCTCGAAATATTAGTTGGGCTACTAGCAATGATTTTATACTATATACTGGGCCAAAATTTAGAGTATTTCTTTATTTATTTTTGTTTCGCTACGCTAGTTATTTTAAATATCTTTATATATTCAAAGCACAATATTGTCCCAGCAAAGATTACTTTAAGTATCATTGTATTAGGTATGATTTATCGTACCTTAACAGATCAGGAGATTACACTGTGGTTAACAAGCTTTTCTTTAGCTGCTATTACAAGCTTGTGGATTATTCGCAATAAACTAGCTAGTATCGATGCACTACAAGAAAATACCATAAATGCCCAGGCTTTAATCCATTTAATTTTGCCAGCAAGTTTATGGTGTCAGAATCATGGTATATTAGCGTTTGCTACTACTATGTTTATCGGATGGTATTTACTCTCTAATAAGAGAACCAACAAATTGTTTTATCCAATTGAACTAATTGCTTTATTTTTTATTAGTTTATATTAGGTGAATTTACTAAAACCTATAAGGGTTGTCCCGAGCTCTCCTTTGGAGTTGCTTTACTCTCCTTGAACGAACATGCAGAAGAACTAGTCGTTTAAGATATCACCAGGGGAGCTGCAATAGGCCTCTTGTACTATTTACTTTTTCCTAAAGGCTTCAAGGCATGACTAGAAATATGTTTTTATTGTTACTTGCAATTATTTTTCATACCAATATGTGCTGTGCTAACATTGTTAAGTACTAATACAGGTGAGCAAGCGATGATTAAAAGCTTGCGTTTGGCTATTAATGAAGATTCTTTTTTAAAATCACAAGAAAATTACTATAGGGGCAGGAATCAGTGGCTTTGAAGCATTTACAGTAGCCGCTAGAGCTATAGTCAAAAGTGGTGTATGACAAAAAGAATTAGGTGACGTATCCTGTTGGAAGTTCTGGAAGAACATAACCAACAAAAGGAGATACGTCATGAATGATAATAAATTGGAATTAGTCAAAACGCCAGAAGA